>JAURHT010000079.1 GCA_030833145.1 Aquirufa sp. | reverse complement strand
TTTCATTAATTATCAAAACCTTGATTTAAACCCCCATTTATGCTTCCATCTACCCCCGTTTCAGTTGAAGTCTGTGCTTATTCCTTATTTTCTTGTCTTGCGGCAGATCGTGCGGGCGCACAACGGGTAGAACTTTGTGCCTCCCCTTGGGAAGGAGGGACGACACCCAGTGCGGGTCTAGTAGAACAAGCGTTAAATCAAACTTCTTTGGAGATTCACGCGATGGTTCGCCCACGCGGGGGGGATTTCGTTTACGACGAAACGGAAAAGTTGACGATGCTAGCGGAGGCTCGTTCATTAATTGCGCAAGGGGTACATGGAATCGTAGTAGGTGCATTGAAACCTAATGGAGATTTGGATGTGGAATTCATGCAAGAATTTCGAAAAATAGCGGGTGATCGGGAGTTGACTTGCCACCGAGCGATCGATGTATCACGTGATCCGATTCAAGTGATGGAAGAATTAATTGGTATAGGATATAATCGCATTCTATCCTCTGGCGGGAAAAATAAAGCGCTAGATGGCTTGGAGAATATAGCAGAATTGGTGCAAGCCGCTAAAGGCCGAATTCAAATTATGGCTGGTAGTGGGGTGAATCCCGTGAATTGTCTGGATTTTGTTCAAATCGGGGTGAATGCTGTTCACCTCAGTGCACGAACTACGCGTAATTCAGAGATGGAATACAGACGTCCAGGAATTTCAATGGGAGGGGTGGCTGAGATTTCGGAATTCGAGGTAGCCTACTCGAGTGAAGAAATCATTCGAGCGGCTATCTCTAAAATTCAAGACTTATTCAGCGAATAAATCTGTCGTTTGCCATGCCTTCTCGGGCATAGTCGTAATGTCGTATAAACCTACTTCTGTACGTTTGTAGGTAGGGATTTTGAATTCTGCGTCAGAAACATTTCCGTTTTTGAATTTCTCGATCATCAAGGCAAAACGAGACTCTTCTGAATCCGCGGCCGAAGCTGTCGCCGTTTCTAATTCACCGTCTAATTCAATGCTATCGCCAGGATTCAAGAATACAGGAGCGGTTTTCTTTACCACTTTACGCATTCCGCCATCCATTCCGCTTGAATCTTGTTCGAAGCCTGCAGCGATAACTGTTAAGTATAAGTCATCTCCTAAGTCTTCATCTGTAGAGAATCCGAACTTCACCATATCAGCTTGTGCATCGATTCGCTCATTGAGGTATTCGATGATGGCATCTTTTTCCCAAATCAATAAATCCTTTTCGCTACTGGTCGATACCGTCACTAAGATGCGTTTAGCCCCTTTAATTTCTTGTGAGTTTAACAAAGGAGAGTTCAATGCCTCGACGATAGCCGCCTTTGCTCTTTCTTCGCCCTTTCCTAATGCAGAACTCATCATTGCCTGGCCTGCATTCGTTAAGACTTTCTTCACATCCATAAAGTCCGTGTTGATATCACCAGGTTTGGCAATTACATCTACAACGGATTTTACCGCTTTCGCTAAAACGTCATCTGCTTTCGCAAAGGCATGCTTTACCGCTAAATCCTTGTAATGTTCTGATATTTTATCGTTCATGATTACTAAAACCGTATCGCAATACGCTTTTAGTTCTTCAATCCCATCTCTTGCATATTGAATTTTCTCTTTTCCTTCCCAATTATACGGGAATGAAACAACCGCCACAGTTAACAAATCGCGATCTCTGGCGATTTCTGCAACAACTGGAGCAGCTCCAGTTCCCGTTCCTCCACCCATACCAGCGGTGATGAAAACCATCTTCGTTTCGTTCGAAAGAACGGCCTTAATTTTCTCTTGACTTTCTTGTGCAGCCTGTTTTCCTACTTCAGGATCTGTTCCTGCCCCTAAACCTTGTTCGCCTAATTTGATTTTTGTACTAACTGAATTAGAAGCCAATGCTTGCGAATCCGTATTGCAAATAATCAAATCAGCCCCTTTAATCTTCAGGTTGTCCATGTGCTTTACCGCATTGGATCCGCCACCCCCAATTCCAATCACTTTGATGATGGATTTGAAAGAAGTTTCAGGTACTACTTCGATTTGATGGTTAAAAAAGGAAGGATTTTGGCTACTCATAGGTCAATGTCAATTTTCTAAAACGTAAAAATAATAGAATTCTGCTAATTATTTAGTTCCCCCAACGCCATTCGTTGCCTAATTCTAATTCATGGCGAAGGTTGTGTTTGATGAAGAATTCTTTCGTAGAATAAAAGTCTAATTTCTTAGCCGGAATTTGTTCTGCATTACCTAAAGCATACAGCAACATGGTGGTATATTTCACCGTATTCTCCATTTCTTTTTTATTCACTAAGCTGAAGTCATCGCAATTCGCATGGTAGCAATCTAACACGCTACGGGTTAATTTCCCCAAAGGATCTGCCGCCGGAATTCCTTCCATAAGGAACGTTTGGTTATCCGAATGCAATCCAGGGGAGTTCTCCAATAGATTAGCAAATTCCCCATCTATTGCCTTGATTTGATCCCCAATGGATTTCAAAATAGGCATCATTTCATCACGACCGCCGCCATTAAAACCGTTGACGTTATTCGTCATATCCAAATTGATCATATACACCACTTCGTCTAACTCACCCATTTTTTTAGCGCGTTCTACATAGGCCTTAGATCCTAGTAATCCTTCTTCCTCGCCCATAAAAGCAACGAATTCAATTGTGCGCTTGCTACTTAATCCCAATGCTTTGAAAGTTCTAGCGACATCTAAAACCGAGAAAGAGCCAACTCCATTGTCAATCGCACCAGTCGCTAAATCCCAAGAATCTAAGTGTCCACCAATAATGATTTTCTCGTTTCTTAATTTCGAGCTCGTACCTTTCAGCGTGGCTACGACGTTGCGAGCCTTAATAGGCTTACTCACATTGTGCATTTCAATTAAACTCAAAAGACCCGGTTGATCTTTCATCCAACTTCTGATTTCAGTTCCATTTTCCAATGAAATACAAACCGCCGGAATCGAAATTAAATTTCCAGTAACCGATGCCGTACCTGTTAACAACACTTGCCCTTTCACCGTGTTAACAAAAATGACTCCAATGGCCCCATGTTGAATCGCCAAAGCCGTCTTTTCTGAGCGGTGTAAGTTTTTTGTTCCTGCAGCAGCGTCTAAAAGACCGATGTTAGCTAATACCACTTTGCCTTTCACGTCTTTACCTGCGTAATCTGCATCGAGTCCATTACCTAAGTCAACAATCGTACCTTGGATGTTTGCGTCCACGGGTGTCATGGCTAAAGATACCACCGGCACTTCTCTAAAATCATCTGATTTAGGAGGGGCGATGGATAAAGTAACGGTATCTCGCGCCCAGGCCTCTACTTGAAATCCTTGAAACTTCGTATCCTTAAATCCGTATTCTTTCAGTAATCGAAAGGCATACTCTTCTGCCTTTTTTCCCTTTTCGCTACCGGTTAATCTATGACCAATCGTCTTGCACGCATCTCCCAAAGTACTGTACGCCTTGGAGTGCAACTCTACCTCCAATTTAATTTTTTTGAAAACATCTTTCCATTCATCATCACCTTCAATGGGAGCAAATGAACTGGTGAAAAGGGTTACAGATAGGGCTAAAATTCCAAGGGTCAATTTTCTCATGCGTGATTTTGAATTATCACACTAAATGTAGGCTTTTTCGCCGAAAATCACAATTAGCCTGACCAGTTTTCGCGATCTAAATTTCGGTAGGTGATGGCCTCAGCTAAGTGTTTCGTCTGGATCGAAGAGGAATGGGCAAGGTCAGCAATGGTTCTCGCCATTTTTAAAATCCGATCATGAGCACGTGCGCTTAATTGTAGTTTTTCAATCGCAGTTTGTAGAAGCGAAGATGATGTGGAATCGAGCACACAAACCTGTTTGACTTGCGCTGCATTCATCTGGGCATTCGTTTGAATTTTAGGGGTATGTTGAAATCGATTTTGCTGTTGAGTTCTGGCCTTTATGACACGATCTCTAATGGCTGCGCTCGGCTCACTCGCTTGAGCAGTAAACATTTCCGGATACTTTAGTGGAAATACTTCTAAGTGCATATCGATGCGATCTAATAAAGGGCCTGAAATGCGGTGTAAATACCGGTCTACCTGATAGGGTTTACAGGTACAAGGTTTGTCTGGGTGATGAAAATAGCCACAGGGGCAGGGGTTCATCGCGGAGATCAATAGAAAATTGGCCGGAAATTCTACCGTACCGTGTGCTCTCGATATAGGAACTTTTCGTTCTTCTAATGGCTGTCTTAAAAGCTCTAAAACATGGCGTTGAAATTCTGGGAGTTCATCCAGAAATAATACCCCTTGGTGTGCCAGCGAAATTTCACCTGGTTGAGGGTTTGTACGTCCACCAATCAAAGCAGTTGCCGTGATACTATGATGCAAAGCGCGAAATGGCCGTTCTGTAATCAAGGGATTCTCGGAACTTAGTTTCCCTACAATGGAGTGAATTTGGGTGGTTTCGATAATCTCGTGTAGACTCATTGGTGGCATGATGGATGGGATGCGCTTCGCCATCATCGTTTTACCAGCGCCTGGTGGGCCTACGAGGAGTAGGTTGTGACCACCAGCAACCGCAATTTCGATGGCCCGCTTTGCTTTTTCTTGGCCTTTGATTTGGGAAAAATCGTCTTCGTAGTGCAAGGCCTCCTGCGGAATGTGAGGCGCTTTCGCTGGTGCTTGCGTTCTGCCATGTAAGAAGCGAATCGTGTCCCGCAAATTCGCCATTCCGTAAATTGTGATTCCATCAATCAAAGCTGCCTCGGTGGCATTTTCACGGGGAAGGATGAGGGATTTGATGCCTTGCTTTTTTGCCTCAATTGCCATGGATAAGGCACCTTTGATGGGGCGAATTTCTCCGGTCAAAGAAAGCTCTCCCATGATTAAGTAGTCAGCAAGGCCGGTCATCTTTGTCTGTTCCGACGCTTGTAATAATCCTAAAGCGATTGGGAGGTCATATCCGGACCCCTCTTTGCGGATGTCCGCAGGGGCGAGATTGATCACTACTTTTCGACGGGGGAAGAAATAACCGATTTGCTTGATGGCTGATTCGACACGTTGAATGGATTCCTTAATGGTGGAATCGGGTAGCCCCACTAGGTAACATTTGGATCCTTGTCCTACGTGGGTTTCAATAGTGATAATGGAGGCGTGTATGCCTACGAGGGCACTGCCAAAAGTTTTCGCTAACATAGTGGTCGTTTAAGACACAATGTTAGGACGAAAGAATGGTATTAAATATCAGTTAGTTGGACTCCTTCCGCATTTATCAACAACTTGGTTTTTACACCAAAAACCAATGGCTGGTTGTTTGGAATATGCCCTGATGGGAAATCGTAAGCAATCGGAAACGAAGTTTCTGAAGTATGTTCGGCCACTAATTCAAAAGCCGTTTTTCCGATGGTCAAACTCGCTTCATTACAATCCGTAAATCCGCCCACGATAAGGCCGGCTAAGTTTTGGAATATACCTGCTCTTTTTAATTGCAAGAGCATGCGATCGACATGGTACAAACGCTCTCCTATCTCTTCAAGGAATAAAATTTTACCTGCTGTCGAGGCAAAAGTAGGTGAGCCTATTAAATGGCATAGAAGGGATAGATTTCCACCAATGATCTCTGCGGAGGCTTCACCCAATCGGTTCAAGGGATGGGAAGGGGCTGAAACGGAAGCAGAGCCTTCAAAGAGTAGGGTATGCAAATTTTGCAAGGCAGCTTCACCGCCTTTTTGGCAAAAATTATGCGGCATAGGTCCATGAATGCTCGCAAAACCGAGGCGGTCTACCTCACACAAAAGTGCCGTAATATCAGAGAATCCCACGATCCATTTGGGATTCGAAATAAAGCCCGAAAAATCCAAGGAATCCAATAAACGGGACGACCCATATCCGCCTCGAATGGGGAAAATAGCCTTAATCGAGGGGGCGTCTAGCATTTGCTGTAAATCGGATAGACGTTCCGCATCCGTGCCGCCTAAACCAAAATGACGAGACAAATAATTAGGCGCATTTCGCACGCAAAGTCCCCAACTTTCTAGCACCTCCACCCCCTTTTTCCAGTTTTCCGTAGCAGGAAAAGAGGCAGGGGATAAAATCGCGACTTCGTCGCCAGGCTGCAAATACGGGGGGATGATCCGAGTCATGTCGTAAATATCTGCTTTTTTTTAGGATCCTCAAGGGCTAAATTTCGTAATATTGTAAAAATTCTATTTCTATCGCTCCTGCAGATTTAAATCTTGTACATCCTATTTACAACCCGCATCCGGGCTGGGCGGAGGAATTAGTCCATTATTATACCTTATTTAAAAAGGCAATTCCGGCAGAAACGACCATTCATATGTATTTAGTGAATGATGGGAGTAAATCTGGGATTCGCGCAGCGGATATTGAGTTATTAAAAGCATCTGTACTGGGTTTTACCTATATTGATTCTGAAGTGAATCAAGGTAAAGGAGGCGCTTTGCGGGATGCCGTGCGGCAAACTACGGGTAAATGGGTTATTTACACGGATGCCGATTATCCCTATTTGATTGAGAATGCGGTGGAGATGTTTCGGTTACTTTCTTCTGATGCTGCCGATGTGGTGGTGGGAGTGCGAGACGAACAATATTACGATCAATTGCCCTTAGGACGTAAAATATTTTCCCTTTCATTGAAGGTGATGAATTACTTGTTTTTCCCTCAATTGAAGGTAAAGGACACGCAATCTGGCTTGAAAGGATTTAATCAAAAAGGGAAAGAAGTCTTCTTGAAGACGCGAATTCCGGCTTTTTTGTTTGATATGGAGTTTTTGGTTTTGGCCTCCAAAAGACCAGACATCCGGATTCAATGGATCTACGTTCAAGCTCGTGAAGGAATCGTCTTTTCGACGATGCGCGCTAAGACCATATTGACTGAATTGTATAATTTCATTTCCATTTTATTTCGAATTGATAAATGAATCCGATTCTGATCACGATTGATGTGGAAGAATGCGATATCCCCTTGGAGTATGGTTTCACGATTCCATTAGAGGAACAGCTGGCCATTTCCAAAGAGGGTGTAGCTCATTTCATGCAAATCGTGGAGGAAGCCGGTGTCCCTGTCACGATATTCTGTACTGGTGTTTACGCTGAAAACAATCCTGACTGGATCAAATCGCTGAATCCGATGCACGAATTAGCTTCTCACGGCTATTTTCATGGGCATTTTGACGCCTCGAAAGACCTTAAAAGCTCCAAGGATTTATTAGAGAAATTAAGTGGAAAATCCGTCACAGGTTTTCGAATGGCCCGCATGCAATATGTGGATGAGACTGAAATTTTAAAGGCTGGATACACCTACCATTCGTCTTTAAATCCCACCTGGATTCCGGGTCGCTATGATCACCGGGATAAACCGACTAAACCATTCTTTGAGAAGGGATTGTGGAATGTGCCTGCTTCCGTAAGTCCTTGGCTGCGTATCCCCCTTTTTTGGTTAGCTTTTAAGAACTTTCCCTTATGGATATATACTTATTTAGCGAAGCGAACCTTGCGCAAACAAGGCTTTTTGAATATCTATTTCCATCCTTGGGAATTCGCAGATTTAAGTAAATATTCGCTTCCTGCCCATGTGAAAAGGGGGCATAATGGTCCTTTACGGGATAAATTGCGCTCTTTTTTGCATCAAATGAAAGGGGAGGGGGAATTTACCACGATGGCTAAAATGCTCGAGAATCATGAATAAGAAATCCACCTTATTAATCATTTGGGCCTTAGCGGGTTTAGTCACTGGCTGGAAGCAGTTTTCTTTGAGCGATGTTCATTCACACATCAATAATTTTCAGATTTTCAAGGCGAGTTTTGGTCATTTCATTCACAGAATGCCGCTTTATTTAGAGTACCCGAAAGAATATTTCGACCTCTATCTATATGGTCCCATTTTCGCCATCTTGATGGCCCCTTTTTCGATGCTGCCTGATGGTCCCAGTGTCATTTTGTGGAATGTGTTGAATTCGGTGGTATTGTTTGTGACGCTTTGGCACTTGCCTTTCGTTGAAAACAAACGGATTGCCATTACGTGGATTGTGTTGAATTCATCCATTACGGCTTTATTAAATACACAGTTTCATGCGCTTTGTTTGGCCTTGATTATTTGGTCCTATATCTGCGTGGAGAAGAAAAACTACTTCTGGGCGACGCTTTGGATCGTTTTAGGGATCTATATTAAGTTGTATGGGGTGGTCGGTCTAGCGTTTTTCTTTTTTGCCAAAGACCGTCTCCGTTTCGCTGTCTACTTCGTTTTCTGGTTGCTAGTGATTGGCGTTGTTCCTTTGGCCTTAGGTGGATTCGATTATGGGATTCAAACCTACAGTGAATGGATGGGTATTTTAGCGCACAAAAACGAGCTGAACGAAAACATCAAAAATATCCGGACGGACGTCTGTGTCATGGGAATGATTCGCCGCTGGACGGGCGATCCAAATGTGTCGAATCTGTGGTTCCTTATTCCTTCGATGATTTTGAACGTCTATTTGTTCTTCCAAACCAAAAAATGGTCAGATCCTGACTTCAGACTACGTATTTTAGCCTTCGTTTTACTTTATATAATGCTTGCGAGCACGGGTACAGAATCCCCTACGTTAGTGATGGCATTCCCGGCGGTCGGAATCTGGTTTGTGCTTGGAGAAAAAACGAAGGAACGCTGGGTGATGTTGATTTTTACCTTATTGATTTCGAGCTTTTCGCCCACCGATTTATTCCCCGCTTATATAAGGAATGAATTTATTAATCCGTTGGCCCTAATGATCTTGCCTTTATTGGGAGTTTGGATTTGGCTAGCTTGGGACCTCTTTAGAGAAAAACAACCTCAGTAATGATATCCTGCTGAGCAGTTTTATTTAATAGTTCAATCATTTTCTGCTTGGCCATCAGTAGCTCTTTCTTCAAAGGGGCAGAATCAATTCCTAAAAAGAGTTTTTTATCCTTGATAAAGACTTTCGTCGTTCGAGCTGCAATAGGTTTGCCCATAATCTCCTCCCAATGCGCGA
>JAURHT010000252.1 GCA_030833145.1 Aquirufa sp. | reverse complement strand
ATGTGTCTTGCAAACATCTTAATATCCAGTTGCTTGACCGTCTTTACGCGATTCCGTCGCACCATAATATATCTTCCGCACTGGGTCGTACATAATGCATTGGTAGCCACCGTAAATACCATTCATATAGCCTACTTGATGACCTTTTTGCAATAAATCACGAATTACTTCATACGGATAACCGTGCTCCAGCGTGATCATTCCCCCTGTCGGCTCCATCGTTTCGCCTGTCGGTTCTGAAGATCCCTCGTGATTAATACGTGGATAATCGCCTGCTTCTTGTACGTTTAGGCCAAAGTCTACCACGTTCATCACAATCTGCACATGACCCATCGGCTGGAACGCGCCACCCATTACGCCAAAACTCATCACCGGCTGACCATCCTTTGTCATGAACGCTGGAATGATCGTTTGGAAAGGTCTTTTACCCGGTGCGTAGCTATTATTTTCGCCCTCTTTTAAATTGAATAATTCGCCACGGTCTTGGAACATGAATCCCAAACCATCCGGCATCATACCTGAACCAAAACCTCTATAATTACTCTGAATCAACGAGACCATATTACCATCCTTATCTGCCACCGTTAAGTAGATCGTATCTCCCTCTTTCAATGCTGGATTTCCTGCCTCGTAATGGCGACCCGCGCGGTTCGGATTAATCAACGCCCGGCGCTTCGCGCCGTACTCTTCAGATATTAATTCCGCTACTGGAATTTTGGCAAACTCAGGGTCTGCATAATATTTCGCGCGATCTTCGAAAGCTAATTTTTTGGCCTCCGTAAACAAGTGCACATGCTCCGCTGAACCTAATTTGATTTTAGAGAAATCATAACCCTCTAAAATCGTCAACATCTGCAAAGCCGCGATTCCTTGGCTATTCGGCGGCAACTCCCACACATCATATCCGCGGTAATTCACCGATACCGGCTCCACCCAAGTCGACGTGTGTGACGCTAAATCCTCATAGCTCAAAAACCCACCATTTTTCTTCATAAACGCGTCCATCGTTCGCGCCATATCTCCCTTATAAAAGGCATCACGCCCCTCTTTTCCTAATTTTTCTAGTGTATTCGCTAAGTTCGGATTCTTGAAAATATCCCCCTCGACAGGCGGCTTACCATTTGGATAATAGTGATTCGCGACATTCGGAAACTTGCCGTATGCAGCCGGCACGCGAGCTAATGCAGATGCAAACTCACCATGCACCGGAAAACCATTTCGCGCATACGAAACCGCTTTCTCTAACACCTTGCTCATCGGCATCGAACCGAATCTTTTATGCAATTCAAACCAGCCATCCACACAACCCGGTACACTCACCGGCAATGGACCCAGCGAAGGAATGTGCGTCAATCCACGCTTTTTAAACTCAGCTAAAGTCAAGGACTTAGGCGATCTGCCCGACCCATTCAAGCCATATAATTTCTTCGTTTTCGCATCCCAAACAATGGCAAATAAATCCCCTCCAATTCCATTCACATGTGGCTCCACCACACCTTCCATGGCATTCGCCGCAATCGCCGCATCGATGGCATTACCACCGGCTTTCAGCACATCAAGTGCCGCTTGCGTCGATAAAGGATGTGAAGTAGCGGCCATCCCGTTTTGGGCAATAGCCTGCGATCGTGTCGCCCAAACCTTACCATACGGACGATCTTGCGCACTCGCAAGTAAAGGAAGAATCAAGAGTAGGAATAGTTTTTTCATGTTGTTGATTTTGAAACAGTAAATTAGGGAATGGCGGCTTTAAATGCAATTATCAACTAACTTATAAAAAAGGGCAGAGGTAAAATTCAGATCAAAATGTTCTTTACCTTTCAAAATGAGAAATAGGAAAATAGTTGAAGCAGATTTTATTATCGATAAACTAACAAAATCAATTGAGGAAGTTTCTTCAGGACAAAACATATCTACGTTGATTTTGCCGTTAAAATTGGATGATTTATTAGGTTTAAAATGGCAGTTTGATTGGGAATTAGAACTCGAAATAGAAAGCCATTTTGTTTATAAATTGGTTGCTGAAAATAATCCCAATTTAATCCAGGGTTTAATTTGTTTAGAGCGAAAACCTGATCATATTTACATACATCTACTTGAAAGTTCTTCTTTCAATAAAGGAAGCCAGAAACAGTTTTTAGGTGTCGCGGGCAATCTGGTTGCTTATGCTTGCAAACAATCATTTCATTTTGGGAACGATGGCAATGTTTCCTTCATTGCAAAAGAACAATTGATTAATCATTACGAGAGGTCCATTGGCGCATTTCACTTTGGCAATAGAAGAATGATTATTAATACAAATGCAGCTAAAATATTAGTTAACCAGTATTTTAATTCTTAAGCTATGAAAACGACAAAAATTCGGTTAGATGTGGACCAAATAGGAGGAAACGGCAGTCTGACTCCTTCAGATGAAAAAATGATCAGCCATTATATTCGAGATCAGAAACAGAATCAAACACCTGCGAAAAAAGTAGCTACTCTAGCTAAAACAAAAAACCCCTAGACCAACGCCCAGGGGTTTTTGCAATTT
>JAURHT010000250.1 GCA_030833145.1 Aquirufa sp. | reverse complement strand
TTACTTTTTATGGGACATTTTGCGGAGTAGTTCTTCATTTATTGACCTTTTTTATCGAAAAAGGGGAGATCGCTTATTCAAATTACTATATCCTTTCCCCCTTATTAGCACTCATTTTCTTCATCAAGTTGTACAAGGCAAATGATGAAAAACCCTTTAAAAACATAGCCTATACCTTCCTTGGCATTATTTATGTAGCCTTGCCTTTTGCCTTACTAACTGTTTTGGCCTTTATCAAAAACGAAACGTATGACCCTCAAATCGTCTTAGGTTGCCTTTTCTTATTATGGGCGAGTGATTCAGGGGCTTACTTTGCGGGGACGAAGTTTGGTAAAACGAAATTATTCGAACGTGTTTCACCTAAGAAATCTTGGGAGGGAAGTATCGGAGGTTTAATTGCTGCCATGATTGTAGCCTATGTCTTGTCGATCTATTACACGAATTATGAGGATTGGCAATGGTTTGGGATTGGTATTATCATTGTGGTGGCGGGAACTTACGGCGATTTAGTGGAGTCATTATTTAAGCGCAGTATTAAAATTAAGGATTCCGCAGATACGATTCCGGGTCATGGGGGCTTTCTGGATCGATTCGATGGCCTACTTTTATCTATCCCGTTTATCATTACGTTCTTAAAATTATTTCCCAAACACTAAGCTTTAACAGGCTTTAACATGGGTGGATTTAATTTTTATTTAACTTCGGTTTCGAAATGAAACAAGCGATGCGATTTCTGGGAATACTATTGCTGACTCTCCTGTCTTGGACAGCCTTCTCACAAGGACAAGATAAAACGGTCTTATTCCAAGGTCGGGTAGTAGCCTCTTCGAATGCGGAGTTCCTTCCTTTGGCCTATATTTTTAATCCACAAGCCGGTCGTGGTGCACTGAGTGATAATTTCGGACAAGTAGACATGTATGTTTTTCCGGGGGATAGCTTAGTGATTTCGTACATCGGTTACAAGAAAAAGTATTATATCGTCCCGCGTGATACCGAATTAGTTCATCAGGTGATCATACCGATGGAGGAGATGACGACGATGTTGCGAGATGTTAAGGTGTTCCCGCATTCGAGCGAAGAGGAGTTTAAGCAGGCCTTTTTAGCGATGGAATTACGCAATAAGAAAGAGCGTGATAATGCGCGAGACAACCTTGAGCAGTCGAAGTTAAATGTGTTTGCGATGCAGGCAGGCATGGGAGCATCCTCTAATTTTAGGAATTTCTCCGATATGATGATTTCATCTCAAGCGAATAAGAATTTCTTCAGTAGCCCGATGTTGGCTTTGACGAATCCATTTGCGTGGATTAACTTTATTAAATCTGTGAAAAATGGGGATTTGAAGCGTAAAGATTATCAGAAAGCCTACGAATTACTGCCTAAGGAAAATATCAATCGCTCGTTGTTTTTACGCAACTTGAAATCCAATTAGGGCTAACATTCTGCCTGTAGTTCCCGCTTCTTTTCGGTGAGAAAAATAATCTGCATTGTTCCCGACGGTGCAGGCTGAATCAATTTCAATTTGTTGGATTCCAAGCTTTCTTAATTGAGCCGCATTAGCCGCTTTTAAGTCCACATGCCATTTACTACCTTTTTGGGTTTTAAATTCCTCCGCAAAATGTGCAGCTACTTCGTTGCCCACTTCGAAATGCGCTTGACTGATGCAGGGTCCTATGTAGGCCAAAATATCCGCCGGATTCGATCCTCTATTCTCTATCATCCGTAGGGCTGTTTTCTCCACAATTCCGGCCACCGTCCCTTTCCAACCGGCATGAATTGCCGCACAAACGCGGGTAACCGGATCTGCTAGTAATATGGGCGTGCAATCTGCGATTCCTACCCCAGCAAAAACGCCTGGCTGAACAGAAACCATGGCATCAAAGCCGGATTGATATCCTGGACGACCTGTCACCCAAATTTTATCCCCATGGACCTGGTAGGAACGCGCTAAATCGCTGGGAGAAATGCCTAATTCAGTGCAGAAAATGGAAAGATTTTGTTCGATGATCGCGGGGTCATCATCTGTGTGCACGCCTAAATTTAAGGATGAATAGGGAGCTTCACTTATACCACCGTGGCGGGTGCTAACACCCGCCACGAGGTTTGGAATAGATTGAAAAATACGAGGTCTGGCGACACGATTAGGCGTCATAACTCAAACCGTATTGTTTTAAAACTTCGTCTGGAACACCATTCCATTGGTTCGGCGTATTTCCTTTATAGTCTAAGTCAGCTATACCTATTTTCGAAGTATAGAAACCTGTCGCAGTTAAATTACGCATCAAGGTGAAAAACGACTCACCTTGCGTTAAATGCTTTGGTGTTTTGCCCGGATACGCGATATCGTCTACGATATTGATGCGTTGAGCGGGAGTTAATTCAGTGAAATTTTTCTGGAAACGTTTGTTCGATTCGACATCTAACCAACGTAATCCTCCACGCATCGGCGTCTTAAATTCAGGTTTGTCCTTCACGATAAACTCGATGAAGGCCGTTACGCCAGATTGAGAGGCGCTTCCGGATTTCTTGTCCGCTG
>JAURHT010000254.1 GCA_030833145.1 Aquirufa sp. | reverse complement strand
GTGGGCTACATTGCCCGTTCTACCCCTAAAGGAGTAGAATTAATTACTGAAATACAGCGCCTGAAAAAGGAGAAAAATGCCGTGATTTTAGCTCACTACTACGTAGATGGAGAGATCCAAGAACTGGCAGATTACGTGGGGGATAGTTTGGGTTTATCGCAAGCGGCGGAGAAAACAGAGGCGGATTTAATCGTCTTTTGTGGCGTTCATTTCATGGGAGAAACGGCGAAAATCTTGAATCCTTCGAAAAAAGTGGTGGTGCCTGATTTCAATGCGGGTTGCTCCTTAGCCGATTCGGTTCCTGTTGCAGAATTCGCGGCTTTGAAAGCGAAGCATCCAAACGCCATTGTCGTTTCCTATATCAACTGTTCAGCCGATATCAAGGCGATGACAGACATCATTTGTACTTCCTCGAATGCGGTACAAATTGTAGAATCCATCCCAGCAGATCGCGAAATTATCTTCGCTCCGGACGCGAATTTAGGTCGCTATGTGGCGCATAAGACGGGACGCGAACTGATTCTTTGGGAAGGCGCTTGTATGGTGCACATCGATATTTCATTAGAGAAATTAGCGGTATTGAAGCAAGAATATCCTGACGCTCTTTTGATTGCCCATCCAGAATGCAAGGAGGTGATATTGAAAGAAGCAGATTATGTGGGGTCTACGACAGCTCTATTGAAATTCGTGGAAACTTCGCCTAATTCTACTTTTATTGTGGCGACGGAGGCTGGAATCTTGCACAAGATGAAGCAATCGGTTCCGCACAAGCATCTGATTCCAGCTCCTGCGAATGAGCAAAATACCTGTGCTTGCAGCGAGTGCCCGTACATGAAGATGAATACGCTGGAAAAATTGTATAATGCTCTGTATTACGAATTGCCGGAAATCAATTTACCAGAGGAAACTCGAGTTCCTGCCTACAAGGCATTGAAAGCGATGTTAGAGGTTTCTGCTTAATCGTTTAGCTCAAAAACAGCCTCGATTTCAACCGGAATATTATCTGGCAAAGACCCCATTCCCACTGCGGAACGAACACCGATGCCATTTTCATCTCCCCAAACCTGGGCGAACAATTCGCTACAGCCATTGATAACGTAAGGGTGACGCAAGAAATCGTCCGTGGCATTCACCATTCCCAGGACTTTGATAACGCGTTTGATGCGATTCAAGGAACCTAATTGGGCTTTTAATGTCGCCAAAATCGCTAAGCCCACTTGTCTAGCGGCTAATTTACCCTCCTCGATATCTAGCTCTTTTCCGATG
The DNA here is from genome assembly GCA_030833145.1 of Aquirufa sp. The sequence continues at coordinate 1,255 of JAURHT010000254.1, read as the reverse complement.
CGACCGATGATCAACGAACCATCCGTCTGCACCGTTCCATGACCAGATACGTAATAGAAATGATCTACCTGTAAACCTGGTTTGTAAACACCTAAAGGCTTCGGAGCGGGTGGAAGTGTTAGGCCTAGGGCCGCAAAGTTTTCTTCTGGACTAGTTTTTGCCATGTAGTTGTCTGATTATTTCGGAGATTAAGCCTGTCCAGCCAGTTTGGTGGTTTGCGCCTAATCCTTTTCCGGTATCTCCATCGAAGTATTCGAAGAAGAGGTGTGAATCTTTAAAATGGGGGTCTTGGAACTTGTTGTATTCCCCGTACATCGGGATCTTTCCGTCTTTTCCAGGTACGAACATCGCTAATAAACGCTCAGATACACCGCGTGCGGCATCTTTAATGTTCATCATTTCACCTGAATTTGTTGGGAATTCCACCTCATAATCGGCCCCGTAGTAATCAGAGAACTTCGATAAGGAGTCTAAAATCAAGTAATTCATTGGGAACCAAATAGGTCCTCGCCAGTTCGAATTACCTCCAAACATGTCTCCTGTGGACTCTGCCGGCGTATAATCTACCTGCAAAGTACCCCCTTCATAGGTGAATTTATAGGGATTTTCTTTGTGGTATTTTGATAAAGTACGTATACCAAAATCAGATAAAAACTCCGTCTCGTCGAACATCCGCTTCATAATCATCTTCATTCGGTGACCACGCAAAATGGAAAGCAAACGTGTCTCTCCTTTTCCTGGTTCATACCAACGTGAAATCAAATTCGCTAAATCCGGACGGTTAGCTAATACCCATTCCACTCTGCGCTTGAAGGCTGGTAATTTCTCCAGCATGTCAGAAGTCAAGGTCTCCACCGCAAAAAGTGGAATCAAACCGACCATCGAACGCACCTTCAATAACTCCGCCGATCCATCTTCTTTATGCAACATGTCATAATAGAATTGATCGTCTTCATCCCACAGATTCAATTTATCACCACCGATGGCCTGCATCGCACCAGCGATGTGCAAGAAGTGCTCGAAAAATTTCGAGGCCATATCTTGGTAGACAGGATTTTCAATAGCGATTTCACAGGCTATGCGCAACATGTTCAAGCTGTACATGGCCATCCAACCTGTTCCATCGGCTTGCTCTAAGTGGCCGCCGGTAGGTAATTGAGCAGAGCGATCGAACACACCGATGTTATCCATTCCTAAGAATCCACCACCAAAAATATTATTTCCGTTATCATCTTTTAAGTTCACCCACCAGGTG
>JAURHT010000262.1 GCA_030833145.1 Aquirufa sp. | reverse complement strand
GTTTTTGCCAAATATTCGACCGCACCTCCGCTAATCCTGTCCAATCTGTCACCGTATCTGAAAATTTCGAAACGATTTCGTTCCACTTCTCTTCGCCTTATGCGACCGTATGTGCCGGGTTTTCATACACCCAATGTTGAAAAGCATCGATCGTCGCCACCCAAGGAAGTGTTTCTAAGATGTCTTCCAAGTGTTTGATTTTGGCCCGTTTCGCCTCTTCTGGATTCGTAAAATAATGCCCCCAAAGGTCCATCGTCATCAATTCCATACTCATCGAAGCCAGCTCAGCCACTTCAGATGGGAAATTACGGAAGGAATTTAAGGCTAAGTCTTTGGTCAAAATACTGTGCACCGCATGACCGCCTTCGTGTAATAAAGTCACGACATCGCGCACCGTTCCAGCCGCATTCATAAAGATGAACGGGTAGCCCGTTTCCTCTAAGGGATAGTTATAACCGCCAGGATTTTTGCCCTTGCGCGAGTCCAAATCGAAACGATCAAGCGTTACCATTTCCTTCAGGCAATTGCCCAAGAACGGATCCATCTCGTCGAAAACACCAATCGTTTTAGTCAATAATTCCTCCCCCGTTTCGAATGGTTTCAAAGGTCCGCGACCTAACGGATCCACCGCCTTATCAAATGGTTTCAAGGAATCCAAGCCCATTTCTTCTTTGCGCTGCGCCGCCGCCTCGTTCAATAAAGGAACAACCGTTTCAGCCACTGCCTCGTGGAATTCAAAACATTCCGCAGGACCATAATCAAAACGGCCTAAGCTCGCAAAAGCATAATCGCGGTAGTTTTCAAAACCCGCGTTCAATGCCACTTGATGACGTTTTTCGATCAAAGACGAATACAAATCATTCAATTCGTTTTTAATCGTTAAGCGTTTTTGAACCATCGTTTGGTACACCTCTTCGCGTTCTGCGCGATCCGTGGATTCCAACAATGCCCCCGCCTGTTGCAAGGTTTTTTCTTCGCCTTTAATGGTCACCATCAAGGCGCCGGTTAAGGCCCCGTAATTGGTTTCTAAATTCTGTAATTCCGTGAACAAGGGAATATTTTCCTCGCGGAAGATTTCGATGGCCTTTTTCATGCCACGCAACATCACTGGGAATCCCGTTTCCGTTAGCTCGTTCACGAACGGACTTTCGATCACTTTCTTGTTCCATGCATCGTCGAAAACAGAGGCATTCGGCATAATTTCGTTGACAAACTGCGCGTAGCTCGTTTGCAACGTCTCGTTTTGGTTATCGCAAGACATTTTGATGTAGCGCCACGCGAAGTTTTCCGATAGGTAGGATTCTAATTCCGACCGGTTCGTGCAAAAATTACGTAAATCAGCAATGCTGGAGATTTCCGTCGCACTCAACTTTTCAAAATAAGGTAATACCGATTCCCAGGTACTTAACTGAAAATCAGCCGGCAAAAATGTTCTCTGTCTCATATTAATCTAAGTCAATCACCACGCCAGCGCTCAATGGATGCGCCACGCAAGTTAAAATATAGCCCTTCGCGATCTCGCCTGGGGTTAAGCCGTCTTCCTCATCCATTCCCACTTTTCCGCTTTGGCATAGACCCATACAGGCCGTACACATGCCTGCTTGGCAAGAATAGGGGATGTCTAAGTCAGCCTCCAAAGCCGCTTCTAAAATGGTTTCGCTCGGTTGAACCGTAATTTTATGTTCTTTTCCTTCGTAAATCAAGGTCACTTCCTGCGTTTGCAATGAGCCATCCTCTTCGGCTTGCTCCATCGCCTCACTTGCTACCACCCCAAAGGATTCCTGGTGAATCTGACCCGCCGGCACATCAAACATCGCTAAAGACGATTGCACCTCCGTCATCATTCCTTGCGGCCCACACAGATAATAATGCGCAGACGCGATGTCAACACCTAATTCTTGTTTTAAATAATAGACAATCGAAGCCTGGTTAATGCGGCCTTTCAAACCTGGCCAATTGGCAGCTGGTTGAGAGATGACGTGCAAGACTTTAAAGCGATTGGCGTGCAAAGATTCCAATGAATCCAATACTTTTTTGAAGATGATTTGGTCCTCATGACGAGAACCGTAAATCAAATGGATTTTAGACAAAGGTTCGCCGTGTAAGATCGTTTTAATCATCGACAATAAAGGCGTGATTCCTGAACCGGCGCCCACGAACACATAATTTTTCGAAGCAGACGCCTCCGCTTCCAGGGTAAAATTTCCCATCGGCTCCAATACCTCTAAGCTATCTCCTTCTTTTAATGTATCACACAGAAAGTTGGATACTAGGCCGCCCTCGATGCGTTTTACCGTGATGGCAGGTGACATATCGGTCTTCGAAGAAGACGATAAGCTATAACTTCTGCGGACTTTTTTGCCCTCGATTTCGGGGTTGACGGTTAAAAACTGACCCGATAGATAATGCAGAGCATCGTGAATCGGTTGCCAAAAATGGATCGT
>JAURHT010000298.1 GCA_030833145.1 Aquirufa sp. | reverse complement strand
TGCTAAAGTCGCAAAATACTCAGTGCTTCTACCCCGGTCTACCGCAAAGCCAAAACCCTGAGATTTATGCTGTGAACGACTGAAGGCAGCTAATTCACCTGTGCTTTGGCCTAAAAAGGGTAAATAATCCCCTATCTCTAACTTAAACTGTGTATCGCTGATGGTTGAATTCCCTGTTGAACCCGGGAAGCGGAAAGTGTTCCATAATAAGCGCTTCGCTTGCCAAACTTCCACCCCTTTTTTCAACTGTTCCGGGAACATCTTTGGGTTAGCTGCTGCATTATAGGCTTCAATCGCTAAAGCCGCAGAGGCAGAATGATGCCCATGTCCAGCTCTTGCATCCGGAGGAAAACGCGTAAAAATGATATCAGGACGTGTTTTGCGAATCACCCACACTAAATCGGAAAGAATTAGCTGCTTATCCCAAAATTCTAAAGCCTCATCTGTCGACTTTGAAAAACCAAAATCAAAAGCACGCGAAAAGTATTGATTAGCCCCGTCTATTCGTCTAGCCGCTAGCAATTCTTGCGTTCTAATCAATCCTAATGGCACACCTTGCTCGTCTCCGATGAGGTTTTGGCCACCATCTCCACGTGTACAAGCAAAATAATTTGTCTCCCAATGCTGCTGCTGTGCAAACCAGGTTAACATGTGTGTGCTTTCATCGTCTGGATGCGCTGCCACATGTAATACGGATCCTAAAACGCGTAATTTTTGTAAATCTTCCCCTAATTGGGCGGAGTTACGTTGTTGCGCAAAAACGGGAATGGCAAATAAAGCCAATAGGATGATTTTTTTCATTAGCTTAACATGTTTCTATTCCAAGGTCCTCGGTAATTTCTTGCCAGTAAGGCCGTTGCCTCTGGATCATTCAGGATCGTTTTTGTTCCTGGGTCATAGGAAAGTGGGCGACCTAATTTCATCGAAAGGTTAGCTATGATGCAAGATGCCGTCGAAATATGCCCCTCCGAAATGTCTGCGATCGGTTTTGAACCTTTATCAATAGCCGCTAAGAAATCTAGCATATGCCCACGCGTAGCTGGAGCTGCATTCAATTCGATGCGGTCTTCCTTTAAATCTTCAGGGTATTTCTCTTTTTCATATACAACATCCATGTGCAATTTTTCCGATTTGGAGTCCGTAGGAGTAAAATCGTATTTCATTGTACTCATTCTAAGCGTACCTTTTTCACCATAAATAGTTAATCCCCATGGATATTCAGGATCCGGTGGTGTTCCCCATGTTCTATGTTGCCAAACACAGTTCAAGCCATTGTACTCAAAAACGGCAGTTTGTGTGTCAGCGATGTTTGATTTACCCTCTTTTTGGACATAAATACCTCCTTCTGAACTTACGCGATTAGGCCAGCCTAGATTTAACATCCAGCGTGCCGTATCGAACATGTGAATACACATATCGCCCATAATTCCATTCCCATACTCTTCAAAAGTTCTCCACCAGCGCGTATGAGGCAATCCATCGTAAGGTCTTAAGGGCGCAGGTCCTGTCCACATTTCATAGTCAAAATAATCTGGTATTGCTTGCACAGGAGGATTTCCATTATTGCGCATATGGTAGTAGCAATACATTTCTACGTGGGCAATTTTGCCTAATAATCCTTTATCAATAATCTCTTTCTTTGCATGGATTAGATGAGGTGTACTTTTACGTTGCGTCCCTACTTGAACCGTTTTACCATATTTACGGGCAGCAGCTACCATCGCCTCTCCCTCTAATACATCTACTGAAATGGGTTTTTGTACATAAACGTGTGCTCCAGCTTTCACGGCATCGATCATCTGCAGAGCGTGCCAATGATCTGGGCTACCAACTATAGCAATATCTAACTCATTTTCCTTTAATAGTTGACGGTAGTCGCCATATAGTTTTGGGGTTTTGCGAGACGTTTGTCTTGCCGCCACTAATTTACCAGCTTCCGTTAATTGATGCCGATCTGGATCACAAAGCGCGACTACTTCTACTGGCGCAACTTGCATTAAGCGAAATAAATCACTTTTTCCGTACCATCCGGTACCAATTAAAGCGACGCGAAATGGTTTAGCTGGATTCACTAAATCTAATCCATAAGCGCCAAAAGTCGATAAGGCCAAAGC
>JAURHT010000241.1 GCA_030833145.1 Aquirufa sp. | reverse complement strand
GGTTCGCCTTTGAAATTTTATGGCGAAGACGTTTGTGCGTCCTTAGCTTCCAATTTAGGCGAGGGTTATATGGTTCGCCTTGCGATGCGCTATCAGAGTCCAGATTTAAAGTCGGTAATGGCTGAAATGCAGCAAGCAAATTTGAAGAAATTAATTGTCATTCCTTTCTTCCCACAATATGCTTCTGCTACAACTGGCTCCGTTTATGAGCGGGTGATGGAAATCATGTCAGACTGGCAAATTATGCCTTCTCTTTCCATTGTAAGCTATTTTTACCAGCATCCTATTTTTGCCAAATACTTCGCTGACAAAGCAGCCAACTACCAAAAAGATGTTGACTTCGATTATTATTTATTCTCTTACCACGGTGTTCCAGAACGTCATATTCGTAAGGGAGATATCACGAAGAACACCTGCGTTTTTGGATCCTGTTGTGAAACAATCACCGAAAAAAATCACAATTGCTATCGGGCACAGTGCCATGAAACTACGCGTTTAATTGCGAAGGAGATGGGCTTGAAACCAGGTACTTATGGTACAGCTTTCCAAAGTCGTTTAGGCCGAGACCCTTGGTTGCAACCCTATACCGATGAGACGATTAAGAAACTGGTAAAGGAAGGCAAAAAGAAGATCTTAGCTTTCTCACCAGCCTTTGTAGCAGATTGTTTAGAAACCACCATCGAAGTAGGCGAGGAGTACAAAGAACTTTTCGAAGAAGCGGGTGGAGAACATTGGCAATTAGTGGAGAGTTTGAATAATTCTCCAGAATATGTGGCTTTATTAGAGGACTTAGTTAAGAATTCATAAGATGATTGCCTTACTTTTAACCATCGTTTTTTCTGTCTTATTATTGGTGAATTTTCGGGCGCATGCGAAGTATAATATCGATACGCGCATTGCCATTTTACTGAATTATCCTGTCTGTTTTTTAACGGGTTATTTTCATCAGATGGATGCGATACCCTTCCATTGGCCTTCAACAGGCTATTCTTTAGGTATTTTAGGAATAGGTATTGGTTTCGTGATTACGTTCTTATTGTCTGGTTATTCCACCGTTAAGAATGGAATGGCTCCCACCTCTTTAGCTAATAATATCTCCTTAGTCATTCCGGTGATGGTGAATTTATTCATTTGGAAGACTGGAGGTGATTTGACTGTTTCTGTTATTGCTGGCCTCGTATTATCATTTGCGGCTATTTATTTTTGCAGTCCTTCAGGAGCCGGAACTACCCAAAAGCCTGTAATCTGGGCATTAGTAGCCGTTTTTGTGGCTTATGGAATCACCAATACAGCCTTTAATTATTTGAATGCAGCAATCGTGCAGCAAGTAGGAGGTAGTATTTCTTTTACCCTGATGCTTCTTTTAGGTTCCATGGCAACCTCTGCCCTTGTTTTGGCCTATTGGACATTTAAGGGTGGTGTTACTTGGTCTTTGCGTTCTGTTATAGCTGCGATACCTCTAGGTTTGCCTAATTTCTTTTCTTTTTATTTCTTGTTAAAGGCATTAGATGCTTACCAACAAAACGGGGCAGTAGTTCTTACGATTTATAATCTAGGGGTTATTCTTTTGAGTGCCTTTACGGCCTTGATTTTCTTCAAAGAACAATTATCGAAGAAGCAGTGGGTGGGGATAGGTTTGGGTTGTGCTGGGATAGCTTTGATTATTCTTTAAATAGGAGAGTAGAGATAAGAGAGTATAGAGTAGAGATAGGAAATTAAATGAATCTATACTCTATAATCTATAATCTTTTATCTATTTTTTATAGTCGCTTCGCAACTATAAAACATTCGCCGTTTGTTCCTTAATCTTCTCTAGCTCATCCTTCATATTCACCACTAAACGTTGAATGGTTGAGTCGTTTGCTTTCGAGCCGATGGTGTTGATTTCGCGGCCAATTTCTTGAGCCATAAAATTTAATTTCTTGCCGTTACCTTCTTCTAGGATTTCGATGAAATAGTCGAGGTGAGTAGCTAGGCGTACTTTTTCTTCGGAGATGTCGAATTTTTCGATGTAGTAAACGACTTCTTGTTCGAAGCGGTTTTTGTCGAAGTCTTCTTTTAAACCGAGTTCTATAAGGGCATTGCGCATGCGTTCGCGTATACCCGGCATCCGGATTTTGTCTTGCTCTAAAACCTGTGCTAGACCAGATTTGATCGAGGCGATGTATTCACGGAATTTATCTTCTACTACTTTGCCTTCTCGGGCACGGAATTCTTTGCATTCTTTCACCGCTTCTTGAACGGCTGAAAATACGACTTGCCATAAGGCCTCGATTTCCTCTTCATTCTCCTGTGATTGATCAGATGAATTAAGGCTTGGCATAGACATAGCCTGTAAATACAAGGCGTTTTCGTCGATGTTTTGGACCCCTAATTCTGCAGCGAAGCGCTTTAATTCAGTAAAATAAGTCGCTATTTGTGCTTGAGGTAGTATGCTTTGTTCTACGTTCTCGTTATTCTTTTGAATGTGGAGATTTAGCTCCATTTTTCCGCGCTCTAATTGTTGAGTCAGGTAATTCCGAATGTCTATTTCTTTGGCAGAAAAGGACTTGGGAACACGGCAAAATAGATCCGTAAACTTCGAGTTTAGACTTTTAACTTCGACACGGATTTGCAGGTCTTGGATTTCTTTTTGGGATTTTCCAAAGCCC
>JAURHT010000181.1 GCA_030833145.1 Aquirufa sp. | reverse complement strand
AGTAGATTTGCACAAGTAAAGGACTTAATTTTATCTTTAGAAGGAGATTTCGAAAAATTCTACGATAAAGGAAATCAAGCAGCTGGTACTCGCGTTAGAGGTGGTTTACAACAATTGAAAACTTTAGCACAAGAAATTCGTACTGAAGTTCAAAACAAGAAAAACTCAGGAAAATAATTTTCCACCTCTTTGATAAAAAAAGCCCGATAAACATCGGGCTTTTTTTATGTTAAAATAGTTCTGCGTGCATGGCTGATGCCATACCATCGACCATTATCTTCCCTCTTTCTAGTTCAAACACTTGAGTAGAAATCTCAGCGGTGTGTTTAGCAGGATTAGTACTTACAATTTCAAACTTAGCTTTATACGTTGTTCCTACAAATAAAGGGCGCTTAAACTCAGAAACCTGCTTTAAATAAACACTACCTTCACCTGGAAATTCCATACCCATTACTCGCGAAAAAACACTGGCGATTAAGGCGCCGTGAATGATAGGCTTTTTAAATGGTGTAGTTGCAGCATAAGTTTCATCCCAATGTAAGGGATTAAAATCACCTGATATTTTACAGAAATCATTGACTTGCTCCTGTGTGAACGAGAATTCGATCTCATACGAGTTTCCTACTTCTAACATAGTTTGATCATTTTTTGTAAAATTAAACCAAAATTTGATTCTATTTTTGTGCAAATTTAAATTAGCTAATGATTCACTTTATTCTAAACCCAAACGCAGGAACAAATTCTTTGCAAAAAAGGGAACGGATAGTCAAGTCGCTTAACGGAATCCCTAATTCCAAGGTTTGGCAAACCGAACGAGTGAAACATGCCTCAGAATTAACAGAAATCGCCATATCAGAAGGTGCAACCAAGGTAATTGCCATTGGCGGAGATGGTACCATCAACGAAGTAGCATCTGCTCTTTTAAATAGTAACATTCCCTTAGGCATAATCCCTATGGGATCAGGCAATGGCCTAGCTAGACACCTTCAGATCCCACTACAGTTCGATAAAGCATTACATAAGGCAATAAATGGAACTATCATTTCCATTGATGCGGGTAAGTGGAATGAGAGACCTTTCTTTTGTACCGCTGGTATCGGATTCGACGCTCAAGTAGCAGCGCATTTTGCGAACAGAGGCAAAAGAGGATTTCTGAATTACCTATATTCCACTCTGGTATCTCTCAACCAATACCAGGCGATTGCAATCAAAGACAAAGGACAGGTATTCTCCTTTACCGTCGCTAATGCAAACCAGTTTGGTAATAATGCGTACATATCCCCTGAATCAGATTTACAAGATGGATTATTAGAGACCATTTTAATTAAGCCGGGTAGTATTTTAGCATTAGCTAATCTTGGAATAAGTCTATTTCGAAAAAACCTACCTTTTCATCCGCTAGTTAGTGTCTCCTCCGTTCACACACTTCAAATTGAAGCAACAGAAGGAATACCTTATCATTTAGATGGTGAAAGTCTTACCCTTACATCAAATAGGATCGAGATAGCAATTCTACCTTCAGCTCTCCTCGTTGTAAAATAAAATTTCTTATACTTTTTCAAGTTAAAGAATGATTTAACCACACTAAATTTGAACAATTTTTAGAAGCAAATTTTAGGTCATTTTTTTTCGAAAAAAAACTGGATTTATTTTCGTTTCCAAATTTGGAACGACATCTTATTTTACTATTTTTGTCTCCCCGCTTAAGAAAAAAGGTAGTCGTTTTCTTAATTAGAACCATTTTAAACTTATACAATTTAAGCCAAGGTGAATTCCTTAAAAATTCACCCTAAGAACTGTTTTACCCATAAAATTAATGCAACTCGAAGTAAGAGACTTGTGGAATAAATGTCTGAATATCATCAAAAATGATATCTCAGAGCAAAGTTTCGCTACTTGGTTTGCCCCTATCGTTCCGCTTAAATTCCAAAACAATACATTAACCATCCAAGTCCCTTCACAATTCTTCTATGAATGGTTAGAAGAGAAGCACGTGTCGGACTTAAGAAAGGCAATCGATTTAACGATTGGTCGCCAAGGAATGTTGGAGTATTCAATAGTTGTAGACAAAGGAGATCGCAAGAATCCACCGATCACTTTCAATCTTCCTCCTACTAATCAAGCTCCAAATCAGCAGAATAAGCCTAGCAACTTCCCTAACCCAGCGAAGAGTCCTTTTGAGTTAAAAAACTTAGATTCCTTAGAATTAGATTCTTATTTAATTCCAAAATATACCTTTGACAAATTCATCGAAGGAGATTGCAATCGCCTAGGTCGCGCGGCTGGAATGGCAGTGGCGAATAAACCGGGTTTAACCGCCTTCAATCCGTTAATGATTTATGGCGGTGTAGGTCTGGGAAAAACCCACTTAATCCAAGCTATTGGTAATCAGATTAAAGATTCGTATCCAGATAAATTTGTCCTTTACGTTTCCACGGAGAAGTTCACTAACCAATTTGTGAATGCCATTCGGAATAATTCCATCGAGGCCTTCACGAATTTCTACCTACAAGTAGATGTGTTAATTATTGATGATGTTCAATTCTTATCAGGAAAAGAAAAAACACAAGAGACCTTCTTTAATATCTTTAACCACTTGCACCAGTCAGGTAAGCAAATTATTCTTTCTTCAGACCGGGCTCCTAGAGATTTGGCTGGAATGGAAGATCGTTTGCTATCAAGATTCAAATGGGGACTAACCGCTGATTTACAGCAGCCCGATTTTGAGACTAGAATTGCCATCATCCAAAAGAAACTGCAAGAAGACGGTATTCAAATCGACTTTGATGTGTTAGAATACTTAGCTCATTCGATTCAAACCAACGTTCGTGAATTAGAAGGCGTGATCATTTCATTAATGGCTCAAGCTTCTTTAACGCGTAAGGAGATTGATTTAGAATTAGCTAAATCTACTTTAAAGAGCATCGTTAACGAGCAAGAGAAGGAATTAAGTGTTGAAAGTATCTTAGATGTAGTAACAAATCATTTTGATGTGGATTTAGATACCTTACGAGGCAAATGCCGTAAGAAGGAAAATGTGTTCCCTCGTCAAATAGCGATGTACATGCTCAAAGAATTAACGAATTTGCCATTGAAATCGATTGGATACCATTTTGGAGGAAGAGATCACAGCACCGTTATTCACGCAGTGCAAGCGGTTTCTGAAGCAATGGAAACCGATCAAAGTGTCGAAAAGACCATTCGAAATCTTTTCACCCGATTTAATCTCAAAGGAGTTCAATCATAAAAAAAGCGACTAATCTACATTAGCCGCTTTTTTTATTGAATTTGGATTATTGCTTATTCAGCCACAGCGTCCTTATCTAATAAGGCGCTATCATCCACTTTTACTTTATCCTTTATTTTCGCCTCAAGTTCTTCCATTAATTCTGGATTATCCTTAATCAAGTCTTTCACCGCATCGCGACCTTGACCTAAACGATTTCCATTGTATGAGAACCAAGAACCTGATTTATCGATGACGTTCAAATCAACTCCAAGATCAAGAATTTCGCCTGCTTTCGAAATACCTTCGCCATACATAATGTCGAATTCAACTACTTTAAATGGAGGCGCTAATTTATTCT
>JAURHT010000247.1 GCA_030833145.1 Aquirufa sp. | reverse complement strand
TTATGATCCACTAAGGCACGGCAATTCTGATGACTCGCCCAAACAGGCCCCTGGTGATTTTCCATCGCCTCCCAAAAACTATCATCACACAAATGTGTCGCATCTAAAATGATATTCAATTCCATCATTTTGCGCAACAAATCTTTGCCAGCTATTCCCATTCCTCCAGTGGCATTAGTTCCTTGTGCATAACGTCCGGGCCCATAATGAGCAGGCCCTAAAGCACGTAATCCATAGGCATGAGCCATTTCTAGGTATTCTAAAGAGACAATTGAGTCCGCTCCCTCTAAGCTTAAAATATAGCCGATAGCCTGCTTTGAATCCTCCCATTGGATGAGGTGATCCTTTAATTCGGATAGATTTCGGATAGGCCGTAAATCACCGGAACGCTCTAAAGCCTTGTAATAGGCTAATTGGCCTTGAGTTTGCGCCCAGGCTTGTTCTGGACTATTCCAACCTGGTAAACTAGAGCCAGGTGCTACATAACGGGCAATTTGAGTAGCAACTACTAACCCGATGTTTCCTTTACGCAATTCGTCTAGACTGACTGTTGCATTCCCTCGATCAGGTTTGTCGGTTAATCCTTTTTCACGTTCATTGATTTCTTGTATGCTTGAACGCAAATCTCGATTCCATTCGAGCGCGTTCATACTTAGATCTAAATGAGCGTCGATTAATAGCATAGTCGTCTGTTTCTAGCTTTTACTTCCCAAAGACCTCCATCAATCACCTGTAAATGCGAATGTAAATTTACCGTTGGGCAAATGTGATAAGGAACCAGGGTGACGATTTCACCAATCTTAAAAGAAGAACTATCTCCTACTTCCACAATTCCGTGTTCCTCGCTCTGGGATTTTAATATCCACTCAGGTCTGTCAATAAATCGTACTCGGTTATCGATTGGATTTTCTGCAGCCACGGATTTATGCCCTAAATCAAGGCAGATGGTTGTTTCTGTGGGTTTTGAAATAATTCTGGAAATGATTTCCACTCCAAACTCGAAGGTGTTTTCCGGAAATAGGGCTGCATATCCCGCATCAAAGAAAACAAAAGTACCTGGGCTACAAGTAAACAATGGATTCTTATGGTGCACTAAAAAACTAGGAGTTCCAGATACCACTAGTTCTAAATCTTTTGTGTCTAATTGCTCTATTAACTGATAGAAAGAAACAAAATCGGAGTTGACATGCTTTTCACGATCTTGATACTCTTTATCACGGATATGTCCGTCGTAGGCATGTAAACCTCTTAAGCTTACATTGGGTAATTTTTGTAGTTGTTGAATTAAATCGAAAGCCTTTTCTGGACGAATACCGGTTCGATTCATTCCCATATTTAAATCGATATAGACTCCTGTATTATTTCCTTCAAATGCCTCATTCAATGCTTCAGCAGCTTGTATATCATCAATAATGGAGGAGAATCTAGTTGAAGGATATGCCTCCTTTAATTGCTGAAAGCGAGAAATATTGGGCCCAATTAATTGCATCGATAGTAATACATCTGGTGCATTAGATAGGGCTAAAAGTTCTGCCTCTGCTATGGTGGCGCACTTGAATTTTGTGATTCCTAATTCCAAAAGTAGGTCGTTTACCTCTTTTGTTTTGTGCGTTTTTATGTGTGGACGTAATCGAGACGGGTTACCGTCTACCATTTCGATGGCTTTGGCAATATTTCGCTTTACTCGATCTGGATAAACGAGCAGGCCTGGGCTCTCAAAAACATCTAAATTGATCATAAAACTGCACGGTCTAAATGAACATACCCTCCATCCACGTGGATAATTTGTCCGGTGGTATGACTGGATTTAGGTGACATTAGAAATGTGACCATATCCCCTATCTCCTCTTTTGTGGTCATGCGTTTGCCTAAAGGAATGTTATTGGTTATGCTAGCTAATTTCTCCGTCGGATTATCCAATGTTTGAATCCATTTCTCGTACATCGGAGTAAAGCATTCCGCTACGATAACGGAATTAACACGAATCCCGAAATTTCTCAATTCTAAAGCCCATTCTCTTGTCAAGGCATTTCTACCCCCATTGGATGCGGCATAGCCAGACGTATTTCCTTGACCTGTTTCAGCAGTTTTTGATCCGATGTTTACTATCGCTCCTTTGCTCTTTTTTAAATAAGGCAAACAAGCCTGAGCCATTAAATAATAGTGTGTCAAATTAGCATTAATGGAATGAATGAATTTCTCATAATTGCCTGATTCTAAACCAACTCCATCATTAAGACCTGCATTATTTACAAGCCCATCAATTTTTCCAAACATTGTAGCAATCTTTTCTACTACTTCTGCACATTCTGATGGATTACTCAGATCAGCGACAAATGAAAAAGCCTGTCCACCGGTAGCTTGTATCTTTTCGATGCACAACTGATTGTCCGCTTCATTTCTTCCCACAATAGCCACCATCGCAGATTCTAAAGCTAATGACTCGGAAATTCCTTGTCCAATTCCTTTAGCGCCTCCCGTTACTACAATGACTTTTTCTCTTAATCCTAGATTCATAGTGTTTCTAATTGATAAAATTCGATGGCGTTGCCTTCGTAAATTTTTGCTTG
>JAURHT010000225.1 GCA_030833145.1 Aquirufa sp. | reverse complement strand
TAAGTGGCGCAAATTAAAAAATTATCTCCAAACCTTTTCATTTAGCACCCATTCTGGCCTATTAAGTTTTGGAGGAGCCTATTCGAATCACTTGTATGCCCTCGCTTTTGCTGGCCATTCGCTAGGAATTCCTACGATAGGAATCGTTCGAGGAGATGAATTAACGGCAGAAAGCAATTCCTATTTATCGCAAATGAACGAGTGGGGAATGCAATTGCATTTTATCTCGAGAACTGACTATCGTTCTAAACCCATTCCATCAGCTTATGAAAATTACGCTGTCATTGCGGAGGGTGGATTTGGCGAATTAGCGATTCAAGGGATGGAAGTTCTTGTTAATGAACTTCCTGCCTGTGATTTAATTTATACGGCAGTAGGAACGGGAGCTACGGCTATAGGAATCGCAAAGTACTCTGAGACATCGGTAGTTGGCGTATTGACACTAAATAATCGTTCAGAAATAGAATCCCATTCAATGCCTACCAATTTACGTATTGAAGATGCCTATGTGTTTGGTAAATATGCTAAACAGAATGAGGAATTAGATCTGTTTTGCGCTGAATTCTATCAGAAACATGGAATTCCCATCGAACCTATCTATACCGGACGAATGTTTTATGCCTTAACGGAACACATAAAAAATGGCCACATAGCTCCCAATTCGAAACTAGTGGCCATCCATACCGGAGGAGTTAAATAAAACTACCCTACCGAACCTTCTAAAGAAATAGCTAAAAGCTTTTGCGCTTCCACAGCAAATTCCATAGGTAATTGTTTCAATACTTCCTTAGCATATCCATTAACGATTAATGCTACCGCTGTTTCAGTACTCAATCCACGTTGATTACAATAGAAAATTTGATCCTCCCCAATTTTAGAAGTTGTTGCTTCGTGTTCAACGGATGATGTATTATTTTTTACTTCCAAATAAGGGAATGTATGCGCACCGCACTTATCGCCTAATAACAAGGAGTCACACTGAGAAAAGTTCTTGCATCCATCCGCCTTCCTTGCTACTTGAACTAAACCACGATAGGAGTTTTGTGAAAAACCAGCTGAAATACCTTTCGATACAATACGGGACTTAGAATGCTTTCCCAGGTGAATCATTTTAGTACCTGTATCAGCTTGTTGGTAATTATTGGTAACGGCTACTGAATAGAATTCGCCTATCGAATAATCCCCTTTCAAAATAACAGAAGGGTATTTCCATGTTACAGCAGAACCCGTTTCCACCTGTGTCCAAGATAATTTAGAATGAGCACCATCACAAATTCCACGTTTCGTTACGAAATTATAGATACCCCCTTTCCCTTCTTTATCCCCTGGATACCAGTTTTGAACCGTTGAATATTTCACTTCAGCCCCCGCATGTACGTAAATCTCAACCACTGCAGCGTGTAACTGATTCTCGTCACGCATCGGTGCCGTACAACCTTCTAAGTAAGAAACATAGGATTCATCTTCCGCCACGATCAAGGTACGTTCAAATTGACCTGTTCCTGATGCATTGATACGGAAATAGGTAGATAATTCCATCGGGCAACGAACGCCTTTGGGAATATAACAGAACGATCCATCTGAAAATACGGCGCTATTTAAAGCAGCGAAGTAATTATCCTTTACAGGCACAACAGAGCCTAAGTATTTCTTGATTAGTTCTGGATGCTCTCTAACTGCTTCAGAAATGGAACAAAAGATGACTCCTTTTTCTGCCAAAGTCTCCTTAAACGTTGTCGCTACTGATACAGAATCAATAACGGCATCTACAGCAACGTTCGACAGACGCTTTTGTTCATCAAGTGAAATACCTAATTTCTCAAAAGTTCTACGCAATTCTGGATCAATTTCATCCAAAGAATTCAATTGCTTCTTTTGAACCGGAGCTGAATAATATTTCAACTCATCATATTTAGTAGGAGTATATAATAAATTAGCCCAATCTGGTTCAGCTAACGTTCTCCAGTAACGGTAAGCGGATAATCGCCATTCCAACATCCAATCAGGTTCATTCTTTTTTTCTGAAATAAAATGAATGATTGATTCACTTAACCCAATTGGAGCTTCGTCTGTCTCGAAATGAGACTCAAACCCGTATTTATAGTCGGTTGAAGTTACTTCTTGTAAAATATTGTCTACTTTCTCTGCCATCATTTTGCATTTAGGATACAAAATTACAAAAGGATTTTGGAGAAAAATAGACTTAGTTTAGAATTAATCTAAACAATTACAATAAAGGCGTATTTCTGATGAGACTTTCTTCTAAAGAGATAAAGGTTTCTGTCCGTTGAATACCTGTAACACGTTGAATTTTATCGTGTAAGACTTCGCGAAGATGTTGCGTATCTCGGCAAATAATTTTGGCAAAAATCGAATAGATACCGGTCGTATAATGGATATTGACCACTTCAGGGATTTGTTCTAGCTGTTTGGCCACATCTTCATATAAACTACTCTTATCTAAATAGATGCCTAAAAATGCGGTTATGTCCCACCCTATTTTCGAATAATCAATGAGCAACTGAGCTCCTTTTACGATACCCAAAGATTCCATCTTTTTCATCCGTACGTGAACCGTACCACCAGAAACATCTAAACGAGAACCAATTTCCGTATAAGGTAAATTCGCATCTTTCACTAAAATTTCCAGTATTTTATAATCTAGAGGATCAAGCTCAAACTTCTTTTCCATTGAATTTTCGTAATTATTTCAGGTTCGAATTAAAAATTATGCAAAAAAAGACATTTATTTTTGAAAATTTTTGAAAAATTAAAAATCTCCTTCTATATTTGTCCTACTAATTATTGCAAAGGTAATAATTTTCACTGTAGGGTGATGAAATTGGCAGACGTGCCCTCCTGTCTCGGGGGTGGTGAGTTCAGGATAAACACGGCATAATGG
>JAURHT010000112.1 GCA_030833145.1 Aquirufa sp. | reverse complement strand
TGTCCTGAGTTTTCCGAATACGCCTAGCGACAAAAAGAGGGAAATTCATTAGATTTGATTTTCAATTCTGAACCGCAAAGAAAACACGAATGGGGTGTAAATCAAATAATATTGTCTTATTGTTCAGCCTTTTGGCTTTTATGGGATTTGGTCAAAAAACAATAATGCCAGGCGCTGCACAATTCCCCGCTTACTTGCCAGCCCTGAAAGGCAAACAAGTTGCCTTAGTCGTTAATCATACCTCCGTGGTGGGGAAGACGCATTTAGCCGATACGTTATTGTCACTAGGTGTTTCAGTGAAAAAGATTTTTGCTCCAGAACACGGTTTTAGAGGTACGGCAGATGCGGGAGCACATATTGATAACGAAGTGGATCGTAAAACAGGTCTTGCCCTCATTTCTCTGTATGGTAAACATAAGAAACCTACACCAGAGGATTTGCAAGGGATCGATGTCGTTCTTTTTGATATCCAGGACGTTGGCGCCCGTTTCTACACCTATTCGTCCACGTTGCATTATGTCTTAGAGGCTTGTGCGGAGAATAAGGTGCCTTTGACGGTTTTGGATCGCCCGAATCCGAACGGCCATTATGTCGATGGACCCGTACTGGAAAAGGCGCAGGCGTCTTTCGTGGGTTTAAATCCGATTCCGGTTGTGCACGGATGTACCTTAGGAGAATTAGCGCGCATGATTAATGGAGAAGGTTGGTTAGCGAATAGTGCCAAAGCTACTTTGAATGTCATTCCTGTCGCGAATTATACGCACGCTTCTCCCGTTCACGTGGCCATCGCACCATCCCCTAATTTGCCGAATGATCAATCCATCGCCTTGTATCCGTCACTTTGCTTGTTCGAGGGTACGAATGTAAGTATCGGAAGAGGAACGGATTTGCAGTTTCAAGTGGCTGGTACGAATATCGCTGGCTTAGGGGATTATACATTTACACCAGTGCCAAAGCCTGGCGCGATGGATCCACCTTTAAAAGGCCAAACCTGTTACGGTTATAATCTTTCTACTTTGCCAGCTCGGAACCTAGGCTTTAGTTTGAAATACCTCCTGTATTTCTACAGTAAATCAGGTTTAGGAGAGAAATTCTTTACATCGCCGTCTTTCTTTGATAAGCTGGCTGGTACGGATCAATTGCGTTTAGCGATCATTGCAGGCAAATCAGAGAAAGATATTCGGGATTCTTGGGAGCCAGGATTAGTTCAATACCGAAAAATGCGCCAAAATTACCTGCTTTATCGTTAGAATTAGGCAAAAATTTCCGACATTTGCCGTTTATTTTTAAGCAAAAACAAACATGGCGGAAAAGATCCTTATCCTTGATTTCGGTTCTCAGGTGACCCAATTAATTGCGCGTCGCATCAGAGAAGCGCAAGTCTATTGCGAAATACATCCTTTTAATCACATTCCAGAAATCGACGAATCGGTGAAAGGAATTATCCTTTCTGGTAGCCCTTGCTCGGTGAGAGATGAAGATTCTCCTCGCGTAGACTTAAGTCTGTTTGGTTCTTTGCCCATTTTAGGTATTTGCTACGGAGCGCAATTATTAGCGCACCAAGGCGGAGGCTCCGTTCAAGCATCAGGTCACCGCGAATACGGTCGTGCGCACATGACGAGCGTAAAAGAGAGTCCTTTATTGAAAGGTTTATCTGCCACTGGTCAAGTTTGGATGTCACATGGCGACACGATTATGGAATTGCCGTCTGAATATGAGTTGATCGGTTCGACAGAGACAGTTCGAGTGGCAGCCTTTGCACACGTTTCGAAGCCTATTTTCGGTATTCAATTCCACCCAGAAGTGACGCACTCGACGGAGGGAAGCATTTTAATTAAGAACTTTATCGTGGGAATTTGTGGCTGCGCTCAGACGTGGACATCGGATTCTTTCGTAGATAGAACCGTTTCAGAGTTACAGGCCAAATTAGGGAATGACAAAGTCGTTCTAGGTCTTTCTGGAGGGGTAGATAGCTCAGTAGCTGCGGTTTTATTACACCGCGCAATCGGTAAAAACCTGTATTGCATCTTTGTAGACAATGGTTTGTTGCGCAAGGATGAATTCGAACAAGTTTTGGCCTCTTACGAAACATTAGGCCTAAACGTAAAAGGGGTCAACTCCAAACAACGTTTCTACGACGCCCTTAAAGGTTTAACAGATCCAGAGGACAAGCGCAAAGCCATCGGAAAAACATTTATCGAGGTATTCGACGAGGAGGCTCATTTAATCGAGGGCGTTTCTTGGTTAGGCCAAGGCACGATTTACCCAGATAAAATCGAATCCGTTTCCCTAAAAGGACCAAGCGCCACAATCAAATCACACCACAACGTGGGCGGTTTGCCAGATTTTATGAAGTTAAAAGTGGTAGAGCCATTAGATGCCTTATTCAAAGATGAGGTTCGTTTAGTTGGTAAAACCTTAGGTGTGCCTAAAGACATTTTAGGCCGTCACCCATTCCCTGGTCCAGGTTTAGGTATTCGTATTTTAGGTGATATCACGCCAGCGAAAGTAGATATTTTACAAAAGGTAGATGCTATCTTCATCAATGGTTTAAAGGAGGACGGTTTGTATGACCAAGTTTGGCAAGCAGGCGCGATTCTTTTACCAATCCAATCCGTAGGTGTAATGGGGGATGAGCGTACGTATGAGCAAGTAGTTGCCTTGCGTGCAGTATCAAGTGTGGACGGAATGACAGCAGACTGGTGTCATTTACCTTATGAATTTTTAGGTCGCATTTCGAACGAGATTATCAATAAGGTGAAAGGCGTGAATCGCGTGGTGTATGATATTTCGAGTAAGCCGCCGGCTACGATTGAGTGGGAATAAATTTAGATTTCAATTCTAAAATCGTGCTTCGCAGTGATTTTTTGAATTGAAATCTAAATTTATTTCTGAAAACGGTTCGAAAATGTGCTTCGCAATATTTTCTTCACATCCCACAACAATTTATTTCAGTGGTAAAGCATAAAGCACAATGAATAAAGAATAAAGTTGGAATCCCCGCTGGGGATAATTTCAGAAGTGATTTTTCATATACGTACAAAAAAAGGGATCGAATTCGATCCCTTTTTTTATGCCATCTTTATTCTTTGTGCTTTATTCTTTGTGCTTTAGATTTTGAAATAAATCAACTAGATAAAGCACCGTCTCCGTCGCTTTCTGCATATCCTGAACGGAAACCCATTCCTGTTTGCTGTGGAACGCGTGTTCTCCTGCAAAAATGTTAGGGCAGGGTAAGCCCATAAAGGTTAAGCGGGAGCCATCAGTGCCGCCGCGAATGCTGGTGGTCTCTGCTTTTAAACCGGCTAAACGCATGGCTTCCATCGCCAGGTCGATACATTCTGGATGATCTACTAGGATTTCGTTCATGTTGCGGTATTGCTCTGTTTGGGTGTAAGTCGCAGTGGAATTCGGGTATTTGCGCAAGACCATTTCGGAAATCTGCTGGATAATGAAGCCGTATTCGCGTAGTTTTTCAGTGTCAAAATCGCGGATGATGAATTCGATTGTTGCTTCTTCTACACTTCCATAGATGTCCGTAGGGTGAATGAAACCTTCTTTTCCTTCGGTGGTTTCTGGGCTTAGTCGGTCTTTGGGTAGGGTGTTGACGATTTCTGCGGCTATTTTCAGGGCGCTTTCCATACGGCCTTTGGCAAAACCCGGATGCTGAGAAATGCCTTGAATTTTTACGACAAATCCATCCGCAGAAAAAGTTTCATTCTCCAAATGCCCGCGCTTTTCACCATCTAAGGTGTAGCCGTATTTGGCGTTAATCTTCTCCATATCCACGTGATCCGTACCGCGGCCGACTTCCTCGTCCGGCGTGAAAAGAATCGTGATAGGGCCGTGTGGAACCGACGGGTGTGCGGCATAGAAAGCCGCTACGTCCATAATTTCAGCGACTCCGGCTTTATTATCTGCCCCTAAAAGCGTCGTTCCGCTAGCTGTAATGATATCATTGCCGATTTGTTCCGCCAAATCGGGATGTTCGCTTAGACGGATAACGACAGATGGATCGTCTGGCAAAACCAAATCTTGTCCATGGTAATAGGGGTGAACGATTGGTTTTACATTTTCTCCAGAACAATCAGGTGAAGTGTCCATATGGGCACAAAAGCAAAGTCCCGGGACATCATGTGCCACATTAGAGGCGATGTGCGCATAAACATAGCCAAATTCATCTAGGTGGGCATTGGAAATTCCCAGAGCTTGTAACTCTTGAACTAAAACCTTTCCCAGTTTTTTTTGCTTCTCTGTCGTAGGGCTGCTGCTCGAGTGGGGGTCGGATTGGGTATCTATTTGGACATAGTCAAGAAAACGATCTTTCGAAGTGAAGTCATATTTTTTAATCAAATCCGATAGCAGCAGCATAAAAAGAGATTTATATTGAAATATTAAAAGAAAAAATTGTCTTTAATAAATTTATTTCTGTTGGATTTATAAAGGTAATACACCTTTCAGAATTACGTATTATCTTAGTGCCTTGAATTTTATAAGCTTATTACTATGTCTCAAAATGCTGTGATTAACCTCGATGGCCAAACGTTCGAATTACCTACTCTGGTAGGAACCGAAAATGAAAAGGCAATCGACATTGCGAAACTTCGCGATTTATCTGGATACGTAACGTATGATCCAGGTTACAAGAACACGGGTGCAACAAAAAGTGCAATTACTTTTTTAGATGGCGAGGAAGGAATTCTGAGACATTGTGGTTATAGCATCGAAGAGTTAGCCGATAAAGCTAGCTTCTTAGAAGTGGCTTATTTATTATTAAATGGCGAATTGCCTACACAATCTCAATTAGATGCCTTCGAAGCTGCGGTGAAGAAATACACGGTAACGAACGAATCCTTATTGAAAATCGAACAAGTTATTCCGACTTCTACGCACCCAATGAGCGAATTATCTGCTCTAGTAGGTTTAATGGAAGGTCAATACAATCCAGCGGATACGCAAGAGAACATCTTACGTTTGATTGCTGCCTTGCCTATTTTCGCGGCATGGAACTACAAGAAATCAATAGGTGAAGCCTTAGTGGCTCCGGACCAATCTTTGGACTATTGCTCGAACTTCTTGAAAATGATGTTCGCTAAGCCAGGCGAAGATTACAAAGTAGATCCGATCGTTTCTAAGGCATTGAACAAGTTATTAATCTTACACGCAGATCACGAGCAAAACTGCTCTACGTCTACGGTTCGTTTGATTGGTTCTTCTCATGCTAGTTTATTCTCTAGTATTTCAGGTGGTATCCAAGCCTTGTTTGGTCCATTACACGGTGGTGCAAACCAGGCGGTGATCGAGATGTTAGAAGAGATCAAGCAAGCAGGTGGTGAAACATCGAAATTTATTGCGATGGCCAAAGACAAGACTTCAGGCTTCCGTTTGATGGGTTTTGGACACCGTGTATACAAGAACTTTGATCCACGTGCCCGTATTATTAAGGTAGCAGCGGATGATGTGTTAACGGCTTTAGGCGTTAAAGATCCCGTGTTGACGATTGCACAAGAATTAGAAGCGGCCGCTTTAAGCGATGAGTATTTCGTGGCTCGTAAATTATACCCGAATGTAGATTTCTACTCAGGTATCATTTACCGTGCTTTAGGCATTCCTACGGATATGTTTACGATCTTATTTGCGATCGGACGTCTGCCAGGTTGGATTTCTCAACACCAAGAAATGATGACAAATAAGGAGCCTATCGGTCGTCCTCGTCAAATCTACGTAGGATCTCCTGCGCGTGCATTTGTCGATATGGCGAATCGTTAATCTCTTTTAAGCAGATTGAAAAAGCCTCCGATTTCGGGGGCTTTTTTGTTTTACGGGGAGATTCGGCCTAGCTTTGTATCCTTATGCGGATTCTATTTTTCTTTTTATTTTGTTTTTCTGTCAGCGCTCAGGTTCAAAAAGGCCACGCGTCTTTCTACTCCAATCGATTGAAAGGACATCGGACAAGCAGTGGGGAGAAGTATAATCCTGCTAAATTCACGGCTGCACATCGAAAGCTGCCTTTTAATACGTGGGTAGAGGTGTATATGCCCAAAACAAAGAAAACCACTTTCGTTCGAATTATCGACCGTGGTCCGCATAGTCGCAAGCGAATTATTGATGTATCGAGAGCTGCGGCGAAAGATTTGGGATTAATTCCGCACGGTTTTGCCACGGTTCATATTAAACCGATGACGGAGAAGTCGCGTATTGATTCCTTAAATGCTATGGAATCTGCAGAAATTTATGAGTTTGAACCGAAATC
>JAURHT010000054.1 GCA_030833145.1 Aquirufa sp. | reverse complement strand
CTTTAATTCTAATCTTTGCATCGTTTTTGAACCCCAAAATAATATTAAAATGTCAGATATTGCAGAAAAAGTAAAAAGCATCATCGTTGAAAAATTAGGTGTAGAAGCATCAGAAGTTACTCCTGAGGCATCTTTCACAAACGATTTGGGAGCTGACTCTCTAGATACAGTTGAGTTAATCATGGAATTCGAAAAAGAATTCTCTGTTTCTATTCCAGATGATCAAGCGGAGAACATCCAAACAGTAGGCCAAGCTATTACTTATTTGGAAGAGAACGCAAAGTAATCGAAGCAACCATAAAAATTATGTCAATTGGTAAACAGTAATCAGGTGGATTTTTCCATAGGATTTCTCGAACTAATTGACATTTTTTATTTTAAGTAGATTCATAAATAATAAGAATATGGAGTTAAAACGAGTAGTTGTCACGGGACTAGGCGCCCTAACCCCCATCGGGAACACAGTTAGTGAATATTGGGATGGATTGAAGAACGGCGTAAGCGGTTGTGGCCCCATCACGAAATTCGATGCGGAAAAATTCAGAACTCGTTTTGCTTGTGAATTAAAGAACTTCAAGGTTGAAGATTTTATCAATGCCAAAGAAGCACGTAAAATGGATCCATTCACACAATACGCAGTAGTAGCGGCTGATGAGGCTATCGCTGATGCGAATTTTGACATGGAAACCTTGAATAAAAACAAAGTAGGCGTTATCTGGGGATCGGGTATCGGTGGTTTGAAGACATTTGAAGACGAAATGATCTATTTCGGACAAGGAGACGGAACCCCGAAAATCAATCCATTCTTTATTCCTAAGATGATTGCAGATTCATCATCAGGCCAAATCTCGATCCGCAACGGATTCCGTGGTCCTAACTACGTTACTGTTTCGGCTTGTTCTTCAGCCAACAACGCGATCATTGATGCTTTCAACTATATCCGCACAGGCCGTATTAACGTATGTGTAACGGGTGGTTCTGAAGCTCCAGTGACGATTGCATCCGTAGGTGGTTTCACCGCAATGCACGCTATGTCTACTCGTAATGACGATCCAGCAACAGCTTCTCGTCCTTATGACGTGGATCGCGATGGTTTCGTTGTAGGTGAAGGTGCAGGTGCCTTGATTTTAGAAGAATACGAGCACGCGAAAGCGCGTGGCGCAAAAATATACGCTGAATTAATCGGTGGAGGTTTCTCTTCTGATGCTCACCACATTACAGCCCCACACCCAGAGGGTTATGGTGCTTTATTGTCGATGATCGATGCCTTAGAAGATGCGAACATCAAGCCAGAAGAAGTTGATTACGTGAATACACACGGAACATCCACTCCGATTGGTGATCCACAAGAGATAAAAGCAATCGTGGATTGTTTTGGCGAGCATGCCTATAAAATAGCCATCTCTTCGACGAAGTCGATGACAGGACACCTATTAGGTGGTGCAGGTGCGGTAGAGGCGGTAGCGTCTGTATTAGCGATTCAACATCAATTTGTCCCTCCTACCATCAACGTATTTAACCGCGATCCAGAAATCGATCAACGCATCGACTTGACGGAAAACGTAGGTAAAGCACGTAAAATTGACGTGGCATTGAGCAACGGATTTGGTTTCGGTGGTCACAACGCGACGGTTATTTTCAGAAAAATCTAAGACAAATATGGCCGTAAAATCTCTCCTAAACTGGTTAGATCCGATTCGACTAGACGAACGAGAGAAATTCTTAAAGAAATCGGTTACACATCTTATTGGGGCTAGTCCAACTAATTTAACGTTATATAGACTAGCCTTTTTACACTCCTCTGCTTCGAAGGAGAGTGTGGCAGAAAACTACAAAGAGTCGAATGAACGCCTGGAATTCTTAGGTGATTCTGTACTAGGGATGATTACGGCGACGTATTTGTTCCAAAAATTCCCTTTCAAAGACGAAGGCTTTTTGACTGAAATACGTTCTCGTATGGTCAGCCGTGAGTCTTTGAACGTAATTGGCCGCAAATTAGGCTTAGAGGAAGTGATCGAGTACGAAACACAGCGCAAAAACGCGATGTCCCGCACTTCGATGTACGGAGATGCCTTAGAAGCTTTCGTAGGTGCGGTATATTTAGACAAAGGCTTTGCCTTCACCCAAAACTTCATCATTAAAAAGATTCTCACGCAATACTTTGACCTAGACGCCGTTGTACAAAACAACCCGAATTTCAAGTCAATGCTGATTGAATGGGCCCAAAAAGAAGGCAAAAAGGTCTCTTTTGAGCTAGATCAAGAGGGAGAACACCACAACCGCGAATTTACGGCTTTAGTCATCCTAGACGGCGAAAAAATAGCAGAAGGCAAAGGCTATTCGAAGAAGAAAGCGGAACAAACAGCCGCTCGAATGGCTTGCGAACAATTAGACATTAAATAATCCACACCTATGGCACCTAATATATTCTTGCAATACTGGAATGATTCACCTGAATCAATCACATTTCAAGAGGTATTAGCCTGGGAGGTTCCCACTCCTATCATTGAAGTCATTCAAGCGGAACTGTTAGCTCAACTAAACTCGGCCCGTGCACAAGAAAATTTTCCTAATTTCCCCTGGTCTAGCCCTCGTTTTCAAGAGAAATGGGAAGGCATTGCTCAAACCTTGCTTTACCAAGTTGCTTTACCAGAGTTCATTTGGGGCTCGTGGATTGAAAGCCTGGCAGTTCCTGTCGAGGATAAGCCACAGCCCAGTTTTGCGGATTTACTGAACTCGTATGAGGCGCCGGATGCTCCCGTTTACGAGGCTCCAGATGCCCCTTTTTCAGCGGCAGAAACGCCAGCGGAACCTTTCGACTTGTTAAATACAGAGGTCTATTTCGAGGCACCAGAAAGCCTAGAGGACTCCACTGAAGATGAATTTACGCGACTAAAAGATTTATTAAACGGTTCGTCGGATTCATTGAAGTCCAAAGTTGAGTCACAAATGACTCAACGCATCGCGGACACCATCAGCCTTCATCAACGCATCAAATACATTCAAGAGATTTTCCGCGGTGATGTAGCGCAATTAGAATCGTTGATTCAATTTATTGATGATGAAGCCGAAGCTGAAACATGGTCTCAAGCACTATTAGAACGTTATTCAGACTATCGCCGTGCGGAGAATGAAGCCATTTGGGAGGAACTTCACCAACTCATTGAACGAAAGTTCAACTAACTGATTTTCATTATCAGTTTTAATCTGCCTTAAAGCTCGATCATAAGGTAATTTCAGGGAAAATTAATTCCTTGAAAACGATCCTATTTTTGCTAATTTCCCTAGCTTGTTTCGCCCAAATTCCCACCCAAGAGGAGGAAGAAAAGCAATCAAGCTTCGACTATTATCTAGCGAATCCATTGAACATAAATCTTGTATCTGAAACAGAGCTTCAATCCTCTCTCCTATTCAGTTCTGATCAAATCACTGCGTTTATTGCCTTCCGAAAACAAATAGGCTCTTTTCAATCGATTTTAGAATTACAAACAATTCCAGGCTGGGATCTCGACTTCCTGCGCCGGATTCAAGACTATGTCGTGTGCAATCCTCTACATCCCAGCTGGTGGAAGCCGAACGCATCCACTCATCAGATCTTATTTAAAACAGATTGGACTGCAGAAACGAAGAAAGGGTTTACAGATCCTGATTTACGTAGTAAGACCCGTTATGTAGGCGACCGAACGAACCAAACGCTTCGGTACCGAGGGCAATTGAACGCTAATCTACGGATGGGATTTCTGTTACAAAAAGACGCTGGAGAAAAAGACCTTAGCGACTTTAGTAGTGGTTTTGTGGAGTTTAAATCGAAAGGCGTTTTAGAGAAAGTCATTC
Organism: Aquirufa sp.; assembly: GCA_030833145.1. The sequence continues at coordinate 8,956 of JAURHT010000054.1, read as the reverse complement.
TTGGCGACTTTATCAATCAATGGGGACAGGGGCTCGTTCAATCAGGAGGATTCTCCTTAGGTAAGAGTTTTGAGAGCATCAAAGCAACTCAAAAATTCAATCTAGGAGGTTTAGCCTACAGTTCAAGCGTTGAATATGGCTACTATAGAGGAATTAATGCTACGTTTAAACTGAAGGAATATCTACGAATTCAAACTTTTGCGTCATACCCAAACTTGGATGCCACAACCGGAATCGACTCATTGGGAAAAACCTATTTGCGAACGAGGGTCGAAGATGGTTTCCATCGAACGAGCTCAGAAATCAGCCATAAAGACGCAATGCAAGAAAAAACTACTGGCGCAAATATTACCTATTCTCCCCTAAGTATTCCACTAGTTCTCCAGTTAAATGGGGTTTATACCTTTTGGTCCTTGCCTAAACCCAACGGAATAGGCTATAAACAACCTGAGTGGTCTGGAAATGAACTAAAAAATTATTCTCTCAGCTTCCAATATCCGCTTAAGAACATCCGAATGGTGGGTGAACTAGCTTATTCCGGCTTCAAACAGTTTTCTATTATTCAATCCGCAGCAGCCTCTCTATCGAAAAAATTAGATGTCTCTTATTTATTCAGACACTATTCCGCTGGCTATTTCAGCCCTAAATCGAATGGGCTTTCTGAAAACTCAGAAAATCTAAATGAAATAGGCCTTTTCCTTGGCTCAGGTTATCAAATCAATAGACGAATGAAGCTTAGCTCATACATCGATTATTTTCGCTTCCCAGGTCCTAAATACCAAATTGAAGCCTCTAATACTTCTGGTTGGGAATTTCTCAACCGATTACAGTGGGAAAAAAGGCATAGTGCCCGCGGGTTCATCCAAGGCAAATGGACTAGAAAAGAAGAGAAAGACCTGATTCAAATCAGCCTGGATGGACATTATATCGCCATCAAATCCTGGGATTTTCACGTGAGAGCGATGGCCTCTAAATTAGGCGCAGAGATCGGCTATTTACTACTACAAGATATAAAATGGGACCATGGCAAATGGAATGTACAAGGACGATTCGCCATTATGAATACGACTAGCTATGACACACGGAATTATGCATATGAACCAGGAGTTCCTTATTCTTTTCTTCTACCGGCCTATGCGGGTAATGCCATCAAAACAACATGCGTAGTTTCCTATCAAATGAACCGAGAAATCGCAATAGCGGCTAAATGGGCACGCATTCAATACCGAGATCGAACAGAAGTAGGATCCGGATTAGATACCATTGATGGGAATAGTAAAACCGATATTACCCTACAAATCAGCTACAAGATGCACTAAACGATCGCTTCGCGAACGCGTAAAAGTTTCTCTAGAAGACCTTCTAATTGATCTAATGGAAGCATATTAGCTCCATCTGATTTTGCCACCGAAGGATTCGGGTGGGTTTCGATGAAGATTCCATCAGCACCGACTGCAATCGCCGCTTTAGCAATGGTTTCAATCAAGGCGGGTTGGCCACCTGTTACGCCAGTCGTTTGATTAGGACGCTGTAAGGAATGCGTGCAATCCATGATAACTGGGACATTCATCGCAGACATCTCTGGAAGATTACGGTAATCCACTACTAGATCTCCGTAACCAAAGGAGTTACCCCGGTCAGTCAAGTAAACAACCGCTTCTGGATTCTCGTGTAATACTTTTTCCACGGCAAAACGCATCGAAGCGCCTGACATGAATTGCCCTTTTTTGATGTTAACTGCTTTACCTGTTTGGGCAGCGGCAGCTAATAAATCGGTTTGACGACAAAGAAAAGCAGGGATTTGTAGAACATCGACATAAGCCGCCGCCATGGCTGCTTCCGCACTTTCGTGAATATCCGTTACTGTAGGTAAAGAATAATGTCTCCCTACTGCTTGCAGAATTTCGAGCGCTTTGATATCACCAATACCCGTAAAGGAATCGATTTTCGTACGATTTGCTTTGCGGTATGAACCTTTGAAAATATAGGGAATACCCATTGATTTCGTGATGCCATCTATTTTTTCTGCAATCTCAAAAGCCAAATCGTTGCTCTCAATTGCACAAGATCCTGCCATCAAAAAGAAGGGGCCTTTGCCTAAATTATCTAAAGTAGGTAATGTCATGTTATAAAATATTTACTTCGGTCTCTAATGAAACGCCGAATGTGTCTTTAATTGATTGCTTTATTTCTTCCGATAGGGCCAAAATCTCTGCACCCGTCGCCTCTCCATAATTCACTAAAACAAGTGCTTGCTTCGCATGCACCCCTGCATCCCCTCTTCTGAAGCCTTTCCAACCAGCCTTCTCAATGAACCAACCTGCTGGAAATTTCACGTCAGAACTTCCTTCTACAGGATAATTCGGAATACCCGGAAATTCAGCCATCAGTCGTGATGCCTCTGAGGCAGAAACTGTCGGATTCTTGAAGAAGCTACCGGAGTTACCGATTTGCTTAGGATCTGGCAATTTACTCTGGCGAATTTCAATGACGGCATCGGCTACCTCGCGGATAGATGGATTCGTAATTCCTTTTGCCGCTAAAACCTCCTGAATCGCGCCATAAGACGTTTTTACCGAAGGCTTCTTGGACAACTTAAACGTCACAGAACTGATTAGGTATTGACCCTTTCCTGCGCGCTTAAAAAAGCTCTCGCGGTAGCCAAAAGCACAAGCTTTGGCATCAAACACTTCTAATGCTAAAGTCTGTAAATTCAGCGCCTCCAAAGACTCAAAGGTGTCCTTAATTTCAGCGCCATAAGCACCGATGTTCTGCATGGGAGCTGCACCCACGGTACCAGGAATCAAGGATAAATTCTCTAATCCTGACCAACCTTGATTCACAGCATATTGAACAAACTCATCCCAAACCACTCCAGCACCCCCTTTCAACCACACATAATCAGCATCCTCTTTTATAACGGTGATACCTGGAATAGAAATTTTAACCACAAGCGCCTCCTGGGCTTTGGTCAACAACACATTACTTCCTCCACCTAGAAAAAGGTGGGGCAAATCAGCATGCAAACCAGATTGACGAAGGGAAATGTATTGTTCCACAGAACTAATCTCTACGAATTGACTAGCCTCAGCCTCAATCCCAAACGTATTAAACCCACGTAGAGAGTACATATTAAAATAATTTAGTAGACAAAAACTCCTCTAAAGCAGGTAAGCCGGAATGGTGAAAAGTCTCTGAATTTCCTTCCCAAATCTTCTTACCCTCTTTTAAAAATATGATTGATTCCCCCATCCGCATCACTGAATTCATATCATGTGAAATAACAACGGTGGTCATTTGGTATTCTTGCGTGATTTCCTGAATTAAATAATCGATCTTCACCGCAGTTAATGGGTCTAAACCTGAGTTAGGCTCATCGCAAAACAAATACTTAGGATTCATTACGATGGCTCGTGCGATACCAACCCGCTTTTTCATCCCGCCAGAAATCTCTGAAGGCATTAAAAGCGCCGCATTTTCCAAACCTACGCGTTGCAAACAAAGCATCGCCTGCGCGTTTTTCTCTTCGAGCGTTTGGGAAGTTAGGGTATCTAGTGGGAAACGAACATTTTCCAAAACAGATTTAGAATCGAAAAGGGCTCCTCCTTGGAATAGAACGCCCATTTCGCGGCGAATTTCCTTCACTACATCTTGATGAGCCGTTAAAAAATCACGTCCATCATACAGCACTTTACCCTGTTCTGGAACCAAAATCCCAATCATGCATTTTAGCAGCACAGACTTGCCCGTACCACTACCCCCGATCACCATATTTGTCTTTCCAGGTTGGAAATTCGCACTAATGTCATCGAGCACTACACGACCGTTAAAAGATTTTGATAAACCCTTGATTTCAATCATATTCAAAATTAGGGATTATTGAATACTTTATGATAAATTTGATGACATTTAAATCAAAAAACTATGTTTTTCATCTTCCTAGGTATTTTGTTATTTATCGCCGGAAATGCGATCTCTAACCCCAATTTAGTATTCTCGAAATACAGTAAAACCTTAAAAGTCGTAGGAGCCGTTTTTGCCATCCTTGGACTAACTAGTTCAGCTGTGGTACAAGTAGACGCAGGCGAAGTAGGCGTCCAAAGTGTCTTTGGTAAAGTACAAACCTCCACCTTAAATAGCGGACTTAATGTGGTAAATCCCTTAGCAAAAGTGGTGGTATTTGATGCCAAAACCCAAAACTACACCATGTCCAGCGTCCACGACGAAGGAGACAAAGCCGGTGATGATGCCATCCGCGTATTAACAGCAGACGGATTAGAAGTGGTGGTCGATTTGACGGTTCTATTTCGCATCATTCCATCTGAAGCACCACGCGTGTTACGAGAGATTGGTGAAGATTACAAAGACAAAGTAGTTCGTCCTATTACGCGTACCATGATCCGCGACAATGCGGTTTATTACGATGCGGTAGCCCTTTACTCTTTGAAGCGCAATGAGTTCCAACAACGTATCTACTCAGACATTGAGAAGAATTTCAAGAAAAGAGGTTTGGTATTAGAGCAATTGTTGATTCGCAACATCAACCTTCCTACCTCAGTTAAGACGACCATTGAGTCGAAAATCAACGCGGAACAAGATGCACAAAAGATGCAATTTGTGTTACAGAAAGAGAAGCAAGAGGCGGAGAGAAAACGTGTTGAGGCGCAGGGTATCGCGGATTACCAGAAGATTTTATCGACCGGTCTGAGCGACAAGCAATTGCAGTATGAGTCGATTATTGCCCAAAAAGAATTGGCTAAATCCCCTAACGCAAAAGTGATCATTATGGGTGGCAAAAGTGCCCCGATCATCTTAGGGAATCAATAAAATAATAGGCACGTGATTCTACCGAATCGCGTGCCCCATTTTATCTCTTTTCGTTTCCAAGTACTTCTTATTGTGTGGATTAGCAGGAATCTCAATTCCGATTGAATCAACGATTTCTAATCCGTAGCCCATTAGGCCAGCCCTTTTCTTCGGGTTATTCGAGATTAAGCGAATCTTGTGAACGCCTAAATCACGTAAGATTTGGGCACCTACGCCGTAATCACGTTCGTCCATCGCGAAGCCTAATTCTAGATTCGCTTCCACCGTATCCCGGCCTTGCTCTTGCAATTTATAGGCTTTTAATTTATTGATAAGACCGATTCCGCGGCCTTCTTGGAACATATAAAGAATAACGCCTTTCCCTTCTTTTTCCACCATTTCCATCGCAGCGTGCAATTGTTCCCCGCAGTCACAGCGGCAAGAACCAAAAATATCACCCGTCACACAAGAACTATGCACACGAACCATCACAGGCTCGTCTTTCTCCCAGCTTCCTTTAATCAAGGCTAAATGGGTATCTCCTGTATTGATTTGTTTGAAAGCCACTAATTCAAAAGAGCCCCATTCAGTGGGCATATTCACGCCGATTTCTCTTTTGATGAGGGACTCTTTAGCCAAACGATATTCGATCAAATCCTTTATGGTCACTAATTTCAAATCAAACTTATCAGCAATGACCCTTAAGTCAGGCAAACGCGCCATACTGCCATCTTCGTTCAAGATTTCGATTAATACTCCAGAAGGTTTAAAGCCCGCTAGACGAGCGAAATCCATAGAAGCTTCCGTATGTCCAGTGCGACGTAAAACGCCTTCTGAACGCGATTTTAAGGGAAAAATATGGCCCGGTCGTCCTAGGTCGGTTGGCTGAGTAGCGGGATCCACTAGTGCTTGTATGGTTTTGGCCCGATCCTGAGCTGAAATACCTGTAGTGCAACCATTGCCGAGTAAATCGACTGAAACGGTGAACGGCGTTTCATGGGAGGTCGTATTCTGATTCACCATCATCTCTAAACCCAATGCCTGGCAACGCTCATCTGTCAAAGAAACACACATTAAACCGCGCGCCTCTTTAATCATAAAATTGACGATTTCAGGTGTGATTGCTTCCGAAGCACAAATCATATCGCCCTCGTTCTCCCGATCTTCATCGTCAGCGACTATAATTATTTTACCTTGGCGAATATCTTCCAAGGCATCTTCAATACGATCTAAGCGAATTTTATCTAGCATTTTGTAGGCATTTGAATCAGAAACACAAAGTTACACGAAATAATTCCCTTTTTGACTACCTTTGTCAATATGTTCATCGAGGCCAAAAATCTTTCTAAAAACTACGGAAAACAATCCGCCGTTCAGGACCTAAACTTCCGTTTAGAGCAGGGCCAAATCGTGGGCTTTCTAGGACCCAACGGCGCAGGAAAATCGACAACTTTGAAAATGCTTTTAGGACTTATCAAGCCTTCATCAGGTTCCGTTACCATCGACGGAAAAGATCCGCAAGAACAAGAAATTGCCCTCAAAAAGCAGATTGGTTATTTAGCTGAAAACAATCCGCTCTACCCAGAAATGTATGTTCGGGAGTTTTTGGCCTTCATCGGAAACATCCACCAACTCCAGCATCTGGACAAGCGAATTAAAGAAGTCATCGAGTGGGTTGGACTTGAAAAAGAGGCACATAAGAAAATACAAGAACTTTCTAAAGGATATCAACAACGCGTAGGCATTGCTTTAGCCATCTTACATGACCCGAAATTATTAATCTTAGATGAACCGACTAGCGGCTTAGATCCTAACCAACGCGATGAAATCCGCGACTTAATCAAAAGCCTACAAAAAGACCGCATCATTTTATTCTCCAGCCATATTCTTTCTGAGGTAGAAGCTATTTGCGACCGCGTTTTATTGATTCACCAAGGTAAATTAGTGAGCGATAGCCCAATGAAGGAAATCAAGGATTTAGAGCAATTCTTTAAAGAGAAGACAAGTTAAATGAATCTGCATCTAAATGCGCAGGGAATTTTGCTCTAAATTCAGCCAAATCCTCGCGAGATAATTCACTTGTTAAGATTTGATCCTCCACAAGTAAATCCAGCTGTAATACGCCTTTAAAGTCAACCAGCAAAGAATCACCCGCATAATCTAGGGCATTCGCATCTGTTCCTACCCGGTTCACTCCTATCACATAAGAAAGGTTTTCAATAGCCCTTGCTTGCAACAACGTTCTCCAAGCATTAGCGCGCGGAGCAGGCCAATTCGCCACGTATACAGCCGCATCGTAGGCCATTCCCACATTGCGTGACCAAACTGGAAAGCGAAGATCGTAGCAAATAAATAAGCCTAAGTTCCAACCCTTGTAGGGAACAATTACCTGCTTGTCACCTGATTGATAAAACTCGTGCTCTGCTCCCATTCGAAACAAATGGCGCTTGTCATACGAGGTGAGAGCACCATCAGGCTGAACGGCATAAAGCCGATTAAAGAATGCATTTTGTTGTTTTACTTTGAGGGAACCTATGACCAAAGCCCCTAGGCGATTTGCTTGCAATTGCATCCACTGAAGTGCGGGACCCTTGCCTATTTCAGCGCCATTAGGCGTCATAGAAAAGCCAGTGGCAAACATTTCAGGTAAAACAATCACATCTGTTTTACCCGCTAAGTCGGATAATTTCTCCTCTAAAGCCGCACAATTAGCGGCAGGATCTTCCCAAACTAAATCGGTTTGAACTAAGCTTACCCGTAGATTCGCCATATTTGCCGGAGTTTATTTGGCAATATAAGAATAATAGATCTTCAAACGAGCTTTCAACGCTTGCAAAGGCACGTAACGTGTACTTTCGTTAATAATTCTCGTATTTCCTGATGAGTTAGAGGTAATAGCTGGTGTAATTAACCAACCCGTATTGGCCTGCTTACCCACTAAAATCGATTGAATAGCTGTGGTCACATTAAAGGTATATGACTTAGAACTAGGTTCGATTGCCGAAGTAATGACACTCGTTCCACCCTCAGAAAGCAAATACTTCAAACCATAACTATTCCGAAGTGTACGGTTTGTGGAATTTGTTTCAACGATGGACAATTGACCAATCGTTTGTTGAAGATCGATATTGTCAGCTGCGGTTAAGACTAATTCAGCTTTATTAACGGCTACATTTCGGTTCCCTTTTAAATTAAGCAAATACGGAAATTCCACCTTAGTGGCTACTCCAGTACCTGCTTGAATGTAGGTTATACCACTTGTTGCAGCTGAAGAAACGATGTTTCCTGGGTTTTGAAGGGCGACTAAAGCTCCTGTTTTGGTCGACTTAATCTGGTTAAAACGAGCTAATAATTCAGGGTATAGCGCATTCGATAAACTGAAATAATAATCCATATAATACTTAGTGGTATCACCCGGATTATGGAAATACAAGGTCATACGAGAATAGCCTGGATTGAATCCGATCATAGCTCCTGAAGTGGAACCCGTAGATTTAAACAACATACCCGGGAAATAATCTCTAAATCCTTTACTACCAGCAGCCACTTTCGTATCTGCATATTTACTTAACAATTCACGACCAAAAGTATCCGACATCCGGAAACGCAAAGTGTCGTATCGAACAGAGTCTCCATTCATCGCTTTCGTGCGAATAGGGCGAGGTGCGAAGGTGTGTCTACCTAACAAAGCTGCATCTGAACGAACAGATGAACCCGCAAAATAATCAGTACCTCTGTTTAAACTATCTAATAAACGATAAACACTCAATGTTTGTGTTTTTGTTGTATCCCCTTGGTAACCTGAATAGGCCAAACGCAAGGTTAATGAATCGTAAATAGAAGTCGCTTTCGCAAAAAGGGTATCAATATTAGACACTTGTGTGTAAACGGATGATTCCGACAAACCTAATACAGGGTGGTTATAAGACCCAACTAACAAGGTATTAGGTGACCCTGTATAGATAGAGTCAATCAATACAGTCGACGATTTAATCGTAACGGTATCCGTATAATTCAACCCCACCTCCACGCTAAACAAATCGTCTCCGATTTCTTTAGGTGTATCACAGGATGCAAGGAATAAGGAAAGAATTCCTACCCATTTAATTGCCGGACATTTCCAAGTACGTTTTTTCGAAGAAATCGAGGT
>JAURHT010000203.1 GCA_030833145.1 Aquirufa sp. | reverse complement strand
TTCATAGAAGTAATTTTGTGATTAATTTTTTACAAAGATAGGCCAAAAGCCCTAAATGGCACAATCGTCCACCGATTTACCCCAAAATAATCGATTCTTAGCCACCCAATCATAGCCTTTGTCCAAGAGATTAGCAGGTAAAATAAAAACTAAACGAAGGGGCTGAAAATACCAATGGGAAAAAGCTAAAATACGAGACAAGGCATCTGACTTCACATAAACCTCTGACCCGACTACCCATTTGATACTATCGATAGCTGGAAGTTCAAATTCAGCAAAAGACGTTTCAGGAATAATCCGCAGATCGCCCGAAACCATACGCCGTAAAACCTTCGAGGCAAAGCGACAAAAACGACATCCCCCATCGATTAAAACGATTCCGTCCATCTTAGCGAACTAGTTCTACCCAGCCTTTTAAACTTTTTGTTTGAGCTGATTTATCAAATAAATCGAAGACCACGTCACAGGTATAGAAATAGGACGAAGCAGCCATCTGAATACCATTCGAATTCGTTCCATTCCAACCAAAACCAGCCAAAGGTCCCGAGTATTGGTATATCAACTGACCGTTGCGGTCTACGATCTTCGCATTCACATTTGTCACGAAACGAGGGCAGCGCATCGGTTTGAAAGAATCATTCAGGCCGTCACCGTTTGGACTAAATAAATTAGGCAAATCAAAAGAAGCACAGTTCTCTACACAAATCTTCGAACTAGGTGCACTCTCCTTACCTAATGCACTGACAGCCGTCACGTAATAACATCCGCGATATGAATTCTGCAAGATGTGTGAGAAGTTCAAGGTAGACGTAGTGGCTAATAAGGTATAGGGAGACGAGGTATCCTTAGCATAATAAATCTTATAGGAAACAATGTCCGGATCGCATACACCTGAAACCGTAGGCGTCCAATTCAACTGATTCGTGAAACTAGTGAACGAGCAATCAGCTTTTGCATCTAGCGAGGCGCAGTCCACCGTATATAATTGAAGGGAAGGAGGACAAGGGAACAAGTCAGACTGCGGAATGCCGCAGATGATTTGAGACTTATTGATTAACTCCATCGCCGGCAAACCAGCCCCATAGGAGCCCAACGTTTCTACGTAATAACAATACGAGGAATCGGTCTTCATCGATATCGTAAACGTTCCATCCGCGCCATAGCTATCCACCCCAGTATCAATATATTTAAACGTCGAAGCAGTAGTCACAGGAACATCGGCGATGCGGTTAAAATTACCTGAACCACGTGGCGTCTCCCGGTACACCCGGTGCGTCCTGAACTCATTTGTCCAAGGCACAGTGGCAGACCAGGCTAATTTAACCGAGGCAATAGCTACCTGAGAGCTCAAACGCACATTCGATGCCGGCGTAGGCGCCTCTAATAGTGTACGAACCCCATTTAAAGTATAATAAAAATCTGTTCGGTAGCGGTAAGTCAATGCTGTTGTATTCAGTCCGCTATCCGTGTAGGAAGTATCATTCACCGCTGTACGAATCGAAGCGCTAATAGGCGAGCCAATAGCTCCAAAAGCCCCCGTGCCCACCGCCCGCATTAACTGATAGCTATATGGACCTGGATATTGTAAGGTGTCTAATTTCACTGGGCGCGTCCAACGCACGAAATTCTGCCCCGCCGTCGTGCTCGTCTTCAGAACAGATACATTTGTCATGATGGGCGATGCACTCGCGATTAAATAACAAGCGGCATTCGACATGGGACTGAAATCATCCACCCCTTTCGAATTCGTAAACGCAACGACTACTACATAGGAGTAATTTGTGTTTTTTACGATGGCATTATCGGTATAGGAAGTTGCTGTAACAGGGAGTTTAGCTAATTCTGTATATCCCGTTTGGGTCATACCCGTGGTACAAGCGGCATTCGTCACCGCATCACAAGCGCCCTGCTTTCTGTAAAGAATTAACGTTGCATTAGGTAGCGTGCAATTATAGGCAGTCCACCTCAAGGCAATCTGTGTGCCTATTCCGGCAGTAGCAGTCAGATTCTTTACTGCTGGAGCCAGCACCCGAATCTTCCAAATCTTACTGTCCACCAGATTACTCACCCCTGAATTCGTGATGGGAGGGAAATCCTCTGCTTTAAAGAACACATCATAGTCTTCTTTCCGAATGTGAACACAATCCGTTTGCCAATTGAAGGTTCCCACAGCATTTAAACTGGTTTGGCGCGGTATGGAAGTAAACGAAGCATTCGGTGGTTTAACAGCATAGGTCGTATCGATGGCATACACGTTCCCCGTACTTGTAATCGTAATCGGATCAACGCGACCCGTTTTAGACACTTGGTCGATAGCCGTAATGAGCTGATTGATCCGCGTTCCCGCTTGGACACAGACATCAGACGGCACGGTCAAAATAGGCCCACGGTTATCTAGATCCTTTACTTCAATCTGCATATCTCTCACCGTCTCCGATATCTTCACCCCATTCCGCCACTCTTCCACAATGAAGGCACAATTGTACATCCCTACTTCCTGGGGGGATTTCCATACCAAATCTCCTGTTTTCGCATTGATTGTAAAAGAAGAAGGTGTCGTTGAAACTTCATTGGGCTGCTTAAAATTAGGTGCTAACAAACCTCGGCTGGCAGGGTCACACGTTAGCTCTGCTCCCGTTCTTGATACAGATAAACGGTAGGCCAAAGAATCGCCTTCCGCGTCCACCGCATTTGAATTATGAATAAAGGGTTGACCTACGACAGCCGTTAAATCTACGGCAGGATTTAAGAGGATAGGAGTTGAATTCAGACCAAGACCTGCATTGATGGAAAAGATAGTTTCCACATAAAAAGGCACATCAACAGACCTTGTGATATTTAAGACGCCATCATTTCGATTAGGAACGGCGACAGAGACTTTATAAAACAGCGAAGCGGCCGGATAGGTATATTGAATCTTGTAGACATTTTTCATGGTCCCATTCCCTAAATTAATAGGATATCCAGCTGAACGCTTAGCGGATAAAATAGAAGAACCGTCTCCAAAACAGAAGTTAACCGCATTTTGCTCTACGTTTGCCCGATTGTTTTCGGTGTAGGTGGTGAGGGTAAACTCAAAGGTTAATGTTTTATCTGATATCCGTTTTACGGTAATCTCCCCTCCCTTTAAATGGGTTGCGAGTGATGCAAAAGGCAGACCGCATAGCAGCAGGAAAAATAGGCTTAATCTTTTGATGAGCATAAAACATTTTTGATTAGCTGTAAGTTAAGAAGGCAATTCGTTTTTTTCAAAAAAAATGGATTTTTTACGTTTTAAATTTGAT
>JAURHT010000047.1 GCA_030833145.1 Aquirufa sp. | reverse complement strand
GACTCGAATTTATACATCCCCGCTTGCTTGTTTGTGTTCGCCCGAATAGCCGCCACCTGCGCAGGACTCACAAAGGAAGCATCGTTTGACAAGCCATTGCGGATGTAGGAAACCACGTCAGAAATCCATTGATCGGACTGCTCTTTCATGGATTGCATCAAGCCTCCCGCATAGGTTTTCCCTTCGATAGAGCCCTCTAATCCATGCAAAAGCACGCGCACGGCATATTCTGGATGCTGCTGGATGCGGAAGGATCCTGCCAAAGCCGGGGCCAATAATTTTCCATTTCCCATCGGCTTACCCATTCCATCATTGCCATGACATTGTGAACATAATTCTGCGAATACTAATTCACCACGCTCTAAAATTCCTTTTTGCTCTTTGCTCAGTTCCGGTGCATTAAAAGGTCCATTCGCACGTGGCTTTGGCGGTGCGATAATTTGCTCTCCAATCAACTTCACGCCAGCTGATTTATTGGAAACCAAAGTCGTTTTGATGGCAGATTCGTGATTTGGAACCATCAGAAATTTCTGCGTAAATATCGCCTGCATCACCACCTCATTATCCGTATCTTTCAAGGCTTTATTGTATAAATCCGCTAGTCCTTTTTCGCCAGCTTTGTACAAGGTTTCTGAAGCCTTTAATGCTTGGATTCTAATGCGCGGATTTGCATCACTTGCTAAATGAGTGACTGTGGAAACTTTCAAAGCACCTAAGCCTTCTAAAGTCCAAATCGCATGAATTCTTCCATTCACATTGGTACCCTTTAAGGCCATCGCCGTCAAAGCTGGCACCACTGATTTATCTTGGCGCTGTACTAAAACTTGCTGCGCCATATCTTGCCACCAACCATTCGGGTGATTTAAATAGGTCACCAAGGTAGCCGATTTGTCATCGTACATCCGTGGTTGTTTTGTATCACGCTTAAAGCCTTCGTGACTTAAGCGCCAAATGCGTCCCAAGCCCACCACTTTATCTAATTTATATTGCTCAATTTTCATCCTCAAGTAAGAACCCTTAGGCGTCCATTGACCCTCCTGAATAATCCCATGGTACATATCTACGATATACATCGTTCCATCCGGAGCTGTGGCCATATCGATAGGACGGAACAAAGGATCAGTAGAACGAATGAATTCTGATTTTTGATCTTGGTACACATTATGCAAAGTCGTCAAACCCTCCTTTTTCACGGGGTTGATTTGGCGGACAATACGAGCCACTGGCTCACCATAAAAGAGCTGGCCGCGCAAAGAAGATGGAAGGCGATCGCCACGGAAAATATCATTTCCGGCAGATCCGGTTACGCGATTTAGCGATCCATCTGGCTGGCGAATTTCGTCCATTCCACCTTGCATATCCGCTACTTTTACCGGAGCGCCATAAGGGACTACGAAGCCAGGAGCTAGTTCATTTGGCACTTCAAAATTTCCATATTGAATCGGAAATTGGAAGTAGGATGGCACACCAGAAGCGCCCCCTTGGAAGTATAGCTTTCCATCATCGTCCTGAGTAATTCCCCATTGGGCGCGGTTTGCGCCCGTTTTTTCGCGGATGATGCCGCTAGGCGTTTCTCGAATTCGGAAAGCGTTATAAGTAGAATAAAGCCAATTGTCCATCCCGTAAAATAAGAAGGCTTGCTGGTGCTCGACGTTACCAGAACGTCCGTATTTATTCGTGAAAAACTCTTTTTTATCGGCCTTCCCGTCGCCGTTTGTGTCCGTGTATTTGTAGATATTGTCTTGGTCAGACTCCATCGTCAAGATGCTATTTTTCCCATAGGGTAAGACGAAACGCGGGAAGATTAAGCCATCCACGAAGGCAGTTCCCGTCTCGTAAATCCCGTCATTATTTTTGTCTTCCCAGCGAGAAATACGGCTGGTAGGTTCTAATTCGTTTTTGGAATCCGCATCTAACATATACGATCTCAATTCCAAAACGTACATCCGCCCATTCCCATCAAACACAATTTCCGCAGGCTGCTGAATTTGTGGTTCCGCTAAAACCGGCTGCATTTGATAGCCAGCAGGAAGTAAAAACCTCTTCAACTGCTCATCGATGGTCAAGGGTTGCACCGGAGCTTTGGGCGCTAAATCAATCCCTTTCCAGTTCTCGTCATTCGGGTCTACCCCATCCGGAATTTTCAACGTGTCTAGACTTGAGCTAGGTAAAGAAGTGGAATGAAAGGAGGCCAAAACAGCAAGCGTCAACATTCCCGCCAACGATAAAAGGGCTAATTTTTTCATAGGTTTAGATTTGTCTACAAGGAAAAAAGAATTTCACTGATATACAATAGGTTAAGGGGAATTTTCAGGTCAGGTCATCCTACATAACAGAAATCATTATCTTAGTGCTACGATCTACATCTCTATGAAAAGAATACTCTTTCTCTTACTTAGCTTCTCGGCATTTTCAGAAGTCAAACTCCCGTCCTTAATCAGCAACGGAATGGTGCTGCAACGCGATATGCCGGTTAAAATATGGGGCTGGGCAAACCCTGGAGAGAAAGTTAATGTGACCTTTAAGGGCAAAAAACTTCGCACGTTAGCAGATGCTCAAGGGAACTGGGCTTGCACTTTGCCGGCAACCCCTGCTGGTGGCCCGTATGAAATTACGATCAACGAGAAGTCAGTGAAAGATGTTCTTTTCGGGGATGTTTGGCTGTGTTCGGGACAATCCAATATGGTCATTAATATGGAACGCGTGAAGGAGAAATATTCGGCTGATATAGCCTCCGCAAACATTCCACAGATTCGAAATTTCTTCATCCCTACTGCCATCTCGAAGGTCGACGTTCGCACCGATTTACCGACTAGCTCTTGGCTACCGGTTACCCCCGAAAACGTATTACAAATGGGTGCCGTTTCGTATTTCTTTGCACGGGATTTGTATGCCCAATACCACGTGCCTATCGGAATTATTAATTCCAGCGTAGGCGGAACCCCCATCGAATCCTGGATCAGCGAAGCGGGTTTAAAAGAATTTCCGGCTTATGTGAAAGACACGACACGTACGATCCCTGCGCCGCCTGCTCCTAGAAAATCCACTGACCGTGGCTTAAGTGAAAAGTGGGAAAGCCCTGGCTATTCACCCAAAGGTTGGAAGCGCTTTTCGATCCCTGGTTTTTGGGAAGATCAAGGTTTAAGAGATTTGAACGGCGTGGTTTGGTTCAGAAGAGAAATCGATATTCCTGAGGCGTTAGCGGGTCAGCCTGCCAAACTATTTATGGGCCGCATCGTCGATGCAGACCAGGTATTTGTGAACGGAGAACAAGTGGGGAATATTACGTATCAATATCCACCACGCAGGTACAATGTCAAAAGTGGCGTACTGAAAGCGGGCAAAAACCTAATTGTCATTCGCGTGACCAACACGGCCGGGAAAGGCGGCTTTGTCCCAGATAAGCCATATGAACTGATTTTGGGTGATAAAACAGTCGATTTGAAAGGGGACTGGAATTACAAGGTAGGCGAAGTTTTCCCTCCAGTAGTCGAGAAGCCCGCGCCGTCTAATTTTACCCCTACCGCGTTATACAACGCCATGATCGCACCTTTTACCTCCTATGCTTTAAAGGGATTTGTGTGGTACCAGGGCGAAACCAATGTGTGGAAACCGGAGGTATATCAACAGCTATTGCCGGCTTTAGCCAAAGACTGGCGGACGCAATTCCAGCAGCCTGAACTTCCCTTTTTATATGTGCAATTACCTGGCTTCCAAGACCGGACGATGCTCCCGGCAGAAAGTAATATGGCTGTTCTGCGCGATGGTCAATTAAAGAGTTTGTCTATTCCGCGTAGTGGTATGGCGGTCACCTTGGACCTAGGCGAGTGGAATGACATTCATCCGTTGACCAAAAAACCGATCGGCGAACGGCTAGCTTTAGCTGCCCGCAAACTAGCCTACGGAGAGAACATCGTTTCATCCGGACCCATTTATGAATCGAATCAAATCGAAGGCGCGCTCATTCGCATTCGCTTCCGAGAAACGGGAAGTGGTCTATCCATTAACAAAACGGATGAAGACGAATTAATGCAATTTGCCATCGCAGGGAAAGACAAGAAATTCGTGTGGGCAAAGGCAATCATCGAGCGAAACACCGTGATGGTTTGGAGCGATGAAATTGCAGAACCCCTGTACGTTCGCTATGGCTGGGCAGATAATCCGGAGGGGGCTAATTTAATCAATGTAGAGGGATTGCCGGCGTCGCCGTTTAGGACCGATAATCAATAAGTCCCCGTCATATCTTCCTCCACACAGATAATGTAATCTGCCTTCAAAAGATGCTCTGGGAGCAGTGAATCGATTTCTTTTTGAGAAACGGTAGCGATGGTGGCGATCTTGATATCCGCTTTTGAACGCTTTAAATACCAGGAAATTCCCTCGTAATATTCCGAGTGATAGGAACCGTTATAGTGGATAAAAAGTGACCCTGGTGTCCAATTCGTGAACAGAAAATGAGCCATTGTAGCGTCCTTTAATGCTTGCGCTTTAGGCATATTAGGCGAAGTATGTTCGCCCATCATCGTTAACATTTTTTGATAGCCAGGAAGATTAGCGTCGTATGCGATGGGCATGGGTCCGATCCAGGTTTTTTCCTCTGATGTCAAATTTGCTAAACTTTCAAACCCTCCACGCGAAACTTGACTCGCGTATTTTCGAGGCACATTGGTGGCAATGAAAGGCAGGTTTTTCACTTTGGCAAAATTCACTAAAGGAGCATAATCAGTCTTATAATTCTTCCAAAGACGAGCCGAAGAATCCAACCCTTTCGCCGTGATTTTACCCTGTAAATAGTTTGTTAAAGCAGCCTGGTTATCGCGTTCAAACATCTCTGCACCTAAAACAAGTTGACGCTTTTCCGATAAGGCTTGCGTAATCTCTAATTCCAACCAATGGCTGATGGGATTGTTGTGCAGTTCGCCAATTAATACCACGTCCTGTTTCTGAAGATTCTTGAGCATCTTCTCGTAGGAAACCTTATTGCCTTTGGCATTATACAAAACATAGGCCGGTTTATCGAAGGCCTGCAAAGAAATCGAAAGGACAAGAAATAAGGAGAGTAGCTTTATCATGAGTTAAAGCTAAAAAATTCTGGCTTAAGCCTGCAAAGATTTGAACAATAAATCCCTTAAATAACGCGCAACGAATTCCGTCTTATGCTTCTTCCCTGCATCGGTCAATTTAGGGAGGTACTGGCTAAAAAAGAGCTGCGAATGCGCCGTTTCGATTAGGGTACTACTTAGTGAATGTGGAAATTCATAGGCCGAATTGTGCGATTGAATCAACTCAGAAATACGGGCACAAAGATCTTTATAAGGCTTAAATACTGCGTTTTCATTGATTTCTTTGACCTCTTTCACCAAGTATACTTTGCTACTTTCGGTAATGACAATTTGATGTAGATACTGCTTATTATAATCAGACTGCCCTTCGCTCTCCTCTAGGGGATGCGTTAACAACTCAACTAATCGTTCCAACTTTGCTTTCGAATTTGCCAAAGGCTGCAACTGAAACACTACTAAGTATTCCATGTAGGACCAATACCAATTCAAGATGTACAACAACATCCGGTGTTTATTCTCAAAATAACGGTAGATCGACGCCTCGGTCGTGTTCATTTCCTTCGCTAATTTCTTGAATGTAAAATGCTCAAAACCCAAGGTATGGATTAGGTCAATCGCATTTTTTACAATCTGCTTTCCTAATTCCGTACTTTCTGGGTCCCGTAAATAGATCTTTTCGTTAACTTTAAAACTTAGTGAATAATCCATTGTTATACCTGTTGAACAAAACAAAGTTAATAATAGAATTGCTACCGCAAAAGATATTTTAACAATTATTAATAATAGTATTACTATTATATTAAAAAGTATTTATAGTTTTGCAGGAGAAAACGAATTGTTATGCAACAAAAAAGTCCATTGAAGCGAGTCCAAGCCCTGATTCAGGAACATAAAAAGGAGATCACATCGATCTATTTGTTTTCGATATTGGGCGGTATTGTGAATTTGAGTTTGCCTTTGGGTGTACAAACCATCATTGGATTAGTGATGGGAGCCACGATGGTGACCTCCATTTATGTGCTCATCTTTTTAGTTGTGCTAGGTGTTTTTCTGATGGGTTTGTTCCAGATCAATCAGATGAAAATCATCGAGTCGATACAACAGAAAATCTTCGCTCATTATGCTTATGAATTCGCTGATAAGATCCCGCAATTGGATTTAAAGCATATGGATAAATACCATATTCCAGAGAAGGTGAATCGGTTTTTTGATTCACTGAATATTCAAAAAGGCTTCGCAAAACTACTTTTAGATATTCCAGTGGCGTCAGTACAAATTGTCTTTGGAATCATTTTATTATCGCTTTACCACCCTTTATTTATCATATTAGGGGTAATTCTGTTACTATTATTAGGCTTGATTTTGTATTATACCTCCCAAAAAGGAATTGAAACAAGTATCGAAGAATCAAACTATAAATACGGTGTGGCTGGATTTTTTGGAGAGATCGCTCGGACGATTAAGACCTTCAAATTTAGCCAAGGTTCTGACCTAAACTTCATCCGCACGGATGAAAATGTGAGCGGTTATTTAGGAGCAAGAACAAAGCATTTTCACGTGCTTTTATTTCAATACAAATCACTTCTATTTTTCAAAGTAGCACTAACTACGTTGATGTTAACCTTGGGTTCGTATTTATTAATTAACCAGCAATTAAATGTAGGGGAATTTGTCGCAGCAGAAATCGTTATTATGCTAGTCATAGGCGCGGTAGAAAAGCTGATTACGAGCTTAGATAGTGCGTATGATGTGATTACTGGTTTAGAAAAATTAGCGAGTGTGACGGAAAATCCATTAGAGTCAGGTGGGGATTTAGACCTGAATACCCGTGTGGGACTAGAAATAGAAATGAAGAATTTCAGCTTTGAATTCGAGTCAGGAAAGCCGGTATTAAACTCTATAAATCTACACATTAATTCGGGTGAAAAGATTCAAATTACAGGGCCGGCAGGATCTGGAAAATCGATTTTAATGCGGGTCCTTACGGGAAATTATATTGACTTTAAAGGTACACTTTTGATCAATAAGGTTCCGATTAAAAACTACACCTTACAAAGCCTGAGAAAGCATACGGGGATATTGCTTCAGAACCAGGAGATTTTTGGCGGATCGGTTTGGGAAAATATTAGTTTAGGGAACAAAGAGATTAGCCCTTCGTTAATATTAGCAACCGCGAATGAGTTAGGATTTGCTGATTTTCTAAATCACTTCCCACTCGGATTTGATACGGAGATAGAGCCACTCGGCAAGAAAACTCCACAAACAATTGTGAGAAAAATTTTACTTCTACGCGCACTTTGTGGAGATAAACGATTGCTATTATTGGAAAATCCTTGGAATGGCTTAGAACCAGCCATTGCAAACCAAATCCAAACCTATATAAAAAACCAAGCGGCAACAGTGATTATCGCCACAAATGAGGATGCCCTTTTTGGCAAAAAAATAGAGATCAACAATGGAAAAGTTTAAGTCATTTAATCAGATTTATCTACGCGATAAAGGACCTGCGACGAAGCCTTGGTTAATCGGATTAGGCCTCATTTTATTGGGCGTTTTATTCCTTCCTTGGACGCAAAATATCCGTGCTAAAGGCCAAATCACCAGTCTGTACCAAGAGCAAAAGCCTCAAAAAATTTATAGCCCTATCGCAGGTAAAATCTCGCGCTGGTGGGTAAAAGAAGGGGACTTTGTGGAGCAAGGTGACACCTTAGCAAAAATCTCCGAGATCAAGGCTGAGTATTTAGATCCTAAATTGATTTCTCGAACTCAAGAGCAACTGGATGCGAAGAAAGGGGCAGTCTCTTTTTATGAACAAAAAGTGAAGTCAACCGAAGATCAGATTGCGAATCTACGTTCATCCAAGGCTTTAAAACAGGATCAATTAACGAACAAGGTCACTGCATTGCAGCAGAAGTTAACCGGAGAAAAAGCCGAACTAGAAGCAGCTTCCAATGAGTATAATTTAGTCAAAGACCAATTCGAACGTAACCAAAAAATGTTCAAAGAAGGATTGATATCACAGACGCAATTCCAACAACGCAATGCGTCAATGCAGAACTCGTTAGCTAAAAAAACCATCTCTGAGAATAAGGTAAATCAAACTTTGCAAGAGATTCAAAATACGAAAATTGAATTGCGCGGAGTGGACCAGGAATACAGTGAGAAAATGAACAAAGCGGAAGGAGAAAAATTCCAAAGTTTAGGCATGATCGAAACCGGAAAAGGGGAAGTAGCTAAGCTAGAAAATCAAGTAGCTAGTTATACCATTCGAGACGGAATGTACTACATTTTAGCGCCTCAAAGTGGTCAGGTAATTAATGCGAAAAAGGCGGGTATAGGGGAGATTTTAAAAGATGGGGAAGAACTTTTAACCATCGTTCCGCAGAACAAAAATTATGCGGTAGAGATGTATGTCAGACCAGTCGATTTACCTTTAGTTTCGCCTGGACAAGAGGTACGGTTTATATTTGATGGTTTCCCAGCGATTATTTTTGCGGGCGGATGGCCAGATCAAAGTTTCGGAACGTTCCCAGGCAAGATTCGTGCCGTGGAAAATAACATCGACGAGAAAGGGATGTTCCGCGTGATCGTGGTGGAAAATCCAAAAGATAAAAAGTGGCCAAAGCAAATTAAAATGGGTGCGGGTGCGCAAGGTATTGCCTTGTTAAATGATGTGCCGCTTTGGTACGAACTATGGCGAAATATCAATGGCTTCCCGGCTGATTTTTATACCGTAAAAAAAGATGAAAAATAAACTATTTATCTTCTTGCTGTTGAGCTTTGCAGGCTTTGCTCAAACGCCGGTATTATACCCAGAAGCGTTTCTAAAAATCGTGCAAACCTACCATCCACTGGCCAAGCAAGCAAGCATTGGTGTGCAAAAATCAGAGGCCCAAATCCTACAAGCTAGAGGTGGTTTTGATCCCATCTTGAGTCACTATAGCACGCAAAAAACGTTTGACGGGAAGAACTATTACGAGTACCACGCACCCGAATTAAGCATCCCTACTTGGTACGGTATCGAATTGAGTTCTGGTATGGAAAACTTAGGAGGTTCACGCCTAAACCCAAGCCAAACCTTAGGTGAAACGAGCTACATCGGGATCAGCATTCCCCTTGCAAAGAATTTATTCATGGATCAGCGCAGAGCAAGTTTACAACAAGCGAAGCTGATGAATAAAATGGCGATTCAACAACAAAGAAGCGCCCTAAATGACCTGTTCTCCGATGCGATGGCGTCCTATTGGAATTGGGTAAAAAGTGTGCGCGTTTTTAAAATCGTCGACCAAAATCGGAAGATTGCAGAAACCCGTGTTTCGTTTGTAAAACGCAGTGTTGAATTAGGTGAAAGGCCCGCAGTTGACACTCTCGAGGCGACCACGCAGCTTCAGTTTTTTGACAATCTATTCCAAGCAAAATGGGTAGAAAGAGAAAATGCACGGTTATCCCTTTCTGTCTACTTATGGCAAGAGAATAACACCCCGCAGGAGTTGCCTGAAGAGGTGCAACCTGCAGAAGTAACGAATGAATTCGCTTGGATCGCGGACCTTGATTTAAACCTTTCGTCCTTACTCGAAAAGGCCTATACAAACCATCCAGATTTGAGCGCTTATCAATACAAAATTGAGGGCTTGCAAGTGGAGAAGAAATTGAAATTCCAAAGCCTGTTACCTAAACTCGATGTGAGTTATAATGCCTTGTCCAAAGGCCTGACACCAAGTCTAGAGACGCGTCCTTTGTTCGAGAATAATTACCAATATGGCTTCAAATTTGAAATGCCCCTTCGCCTCTCGAAAGGTAGAGCGGATTACGCACTAGCTAAACTAAAAATACAGGAAGAGTCCCTAAATCTAGCCCAGAAAAAGCAACAAATTCAAGTGAAAGTTAGCTCGTATTTTAACCAAGTGGAAGCCTTGAAAAAGCAGATCCAAACGCAGGAAAAGGCTTTACAAAACTACCAAGCACTTGTAAAGGCAGAAGAAGCGCGTTTTGCCAATGGGGAATCTTCTCTATTCTTGATTAATAGCCGAGAAACGAAAGCGATGGAAGCGGCAGAGAAATTAACGGAGCTAAAAGCCTATCTGTTTAAAACGATCTATGCGTTGCAGGCAAGTGCAGGGGTATTAATTTAGGATTATTGGGCGTACCTTTGCGTCTTCTAAAAATACCTCCTAGCTAATGCCCAATTCTGCGAACCGCACGAAAATCATCTTAATCCTTGGAATCTTGTCGGCGATTGGACCTTTGTCCATCGACATGTATTTACCGGCTTTCAAAAACATCGCTTTAGCGCTGAACTGCTCGCAAGAAGAGATGGGCTATACACTGTCTAGTTTCTTCTTCGGGATTTGTGTGGGGCAATTAATTAGCGGTCCGCTGTTAGATCATTTCGGTCGCAAAAACGTGCTGTACATTGGTTTATCCATTTATGTATTGAGCTCGATTGCCTGCGCTTTTTCCACTTCAGTGGAAATGTTAGTCGTTTCCCGTTTGTTCCAAGCGCTGGGCGGAAGTGTGGGTATGGTCGCACCAAACGCAGTTATTCGCGAGACTTTTGAGGAATCAGAACGACCTAAAATCATGTCATTGATGATTTTGATTTTAGGGGTATCGCCTATTTTAGCCCCGTCATTAGGTAGTTTATTATTAACAATCGCGAGCTGGAAAGCCATCTTTTTAGTCTTAGCGTTCATCCTATTAGTGATCATTTTCTTAATCAAATCTTGGCTGCCCGAAAAGACCAATCGCGAACACGGTGGACCGTTCCGAATCTCCACCATAATGAAGGCTTATAAGGCATTATTCAAAGAGAAAGAGTACTTGGTTTTTGCCTTTACTGGAGCCATAGGCGCTGGCAGTATTTTTACTTATGTAGGTGGAGCCCCCCTCACTTTCTTGACTTATTACGGCGTAGATGAGTCCAAATTTGGCTTCATTTTCGCGATCGTTGCCTCCGGTATTATCTCCGCGAGTCAGTTAAATCGCGTCGTACTAAGGAAGTATTCAAGCTTGCAGATTTTGAAAGTGACGCTCCCTACACAATTGATTTTAGGTATTTTATTATCGGTATTAGCGAAGCTAGATCTGCTAACAATGGAATTGAATATCGGACTTTTGTTCCTAATTATGGGTTGCCAAGGTTTCAATTTCCCTAACGTAGCGACTCTCGCTTTACGTCCCTTCCACCAAGGTGCCGGAACAGCGTCTGCGATGCTGGGATCAATCCAAATGGCATGGGGCGCGGTTTGTGCTACTTTAGTGGGTTTATTATTTGATGGCACACCCTTCACGATGGCCATTATTATTGTGGGATGTGCGGTGCTGGCGAATAGTATTTTGTTTGGGATAGGGAGAAGATTTATCTAGTTATTAGAGAATAAATTATCCAATAATGATTCCTTGAATATGTTCGCAAAAGAATAAGCGAAAGTGACAAATACCGCGCGTGTATCTACTTTCATCTTTCTGTTCAATGCAAAATTAGCCGCCGAAAGGTCCCATCCGCTGCTTTGCATATTAAAGACGTCGCTGATTACGATTCCTAAGCCACCCTTGCCTTTTAGAATCTTAGTCTGGAAGCCTAAATCCACATTATAGACAGCGATTCTTGTCCCTTGAGCCATTGCTGTGGGCGCGTTATAAGCACCAATGATTTGCAATTTAGATTGCTTCGAAAGCGTAAAGTTGTGAATCATTTTACCATACCAACTCACCACTTCATTTGCCACATCCGTGCTCACGACATTGCCATCAATCTTTTGGTCAAAAAGCGAGAGGCTCGTATTCACACTCCAAAATTTGGTCGGAAACCAGTCCAGAATCTCCTCCACTCCGTACGTCGTTGCGTTGCCAAAGTTTTGCGGCGTAGTTATGGCTACTCCATTCGGCTTCAAATCAATATAGGTGCGAATGATGTTATTCGATAGACGATAAAAGGCGCTACTAGATAAACTCCAGCCCTCTCCCTCTTTGTTGTATCCTACCTCGAACGCATTCACTAATTCAGGTTTCAAATACGGATTTCCGCCGTGCTGATTCAAGGAATCGGTGATATCAATCATTGGATTTAACTCACCTAAACCGGGGCGGTTAATGCGGCGGCTATAGCTGAATTTCAAGAAGTCCGATTTGTTTACGAAATAAGCAAAATTCGCTGTGGGGAATAGGTTGAAATAGTCACGTTGAAACGAAATGGACGAATTAGAAATCGAGGTTCCTTCGTTCATCACTTTCTCCGCGCGCAAACCTATATCGTATTTAAATGAAGCTGATGGCTCCGATTTGATTTGCATATAGGCAGCATGAATTTGCTCTTTGAAATCAAAAATATTACTCACAGCAGGATTTTTTACATAGCTTGAACCGATAAACGTTTGGTTTTGGAAGTCGATATTGTTCGCTCTGTAAATGCCTTTATACCCTGTTTCAAGAGTGGTAGAAGAAGAAATTGGTTTAGCATAATCCACTTTAAAATTAGTCGTTTGTGGCTTTGCATAGCTGTAGGTGCGCTGTAAAAACGTAGAGCCATAGGTCGTCCCACTTTCCGTCAATGACTTTGTATTGATGTCCGTATCTTGGTTAACGTGACCGATGGAGGTACTCGCATTGATGATTAATTTCTCCTTTTTATCGGCAAACAAATGCTTGTAAGTCCCCGCAAATTCCACAGCCAATCCTTTCTCTAATTCGATGGATTCCCGGATATTTCGCGAGTTAAACGCTCCTAATTGGCTGTAGAATTGGGATCCCAAAACCTCGTCGTTATCCTGTCCTTCGATATTCGATAAAATCTCAAAATTGAATAGGTCCTGCGCCGATGCCGCATAGTCTACGTTGAACTTTACATTCTGCGTACTTTCCGTGCGGTTATCATTCCGGTTTTGAAGCAATAAATAATTCAAGGGCTGATCAAAACTCGTCCGCGTTGTATTCGCCTTACGGGTTCTTTCTGAGATACGCATATCATAGGAAAGCCCTACATTCCACTTCCCGGCAGACCGATTAAGACTGAATGCGGCACTCCCGCGGCCTTTCGCCCCAAAACCGCCGCCCACTGAAGCCGTCACATTGGTACCACTTTTCGCTGCTTTTTTCAAGGTGATATGAATGATCCCGCCTTCTGAATCCGCATCGTATTGAGCGGATGGATTATTGATAATTTCCACGCTTTCTACACTACTCGCCGGAATTAAATCCGTTGATGAAATTCCAGAAGTTCGACCATTAATTAAAATAAGCGGCCCCTTACCGCGCACTGTAATCGCTCCTTCAGCATCAACTACGACAGTCGGAATACTCTTCAATAAATCAGTAGCCGAACCACCGGCTTGCGTTAAATTATCTTTTGCTTTAACGATAAAACCTTGGGTTGTTTTTTGGACTAATTCCTTCTGAGAAAGTACTTCGACAGCAGCTAACATCTTGCTATCCGTTTGTAGCGAAATATCGTCTAAATGTAAAGCCTGTGATTCCAACAATGACACTGGAATTTTAGTCGACACAAAGCCCATCATCTG
>JAURHT010000178.1 GCA_030833145.1 Aquirufa sp. | reverse complement strand
TTAGAATGGCGCATCATAAAGAGTTTTAGTATTTGTCTCTTCTAAATTTGTGCTACGCAATAAATTTCAGAAGAGACAAATCTAAAACTTCTGGGTACTATACAAACAACACTATTCTTTGTGCTCTATAATCTATACTCTACAACAGTAGTCAGTGGACAGTAAACAGTGGTCAGTCTGGAGGAAAATATTTCCTATACAACAAAAAAGGCGCAGATTGCGCCTTTTTTGTTAACCAACTTTATACTCTGTGCTCTATAATCTATACTCTATAAAAAAGGGGACCTAAGTCCCCTTTTTTATTAGTTAAAGATATAACGTACACCAAACTGTGCTTGCCATCTTGATCCTAAACCAAAGCTACGTTGGAATGAATCTGTCAATGGTACAGATGATGTTGGGTTACCTGTATAACGGTAAGGGAAGTTAAAGCTAGGCTTACCAGTAGTCGCATCGTTACCTGTGTAGTTCAATAAACTAGCACGGATCGCTGATTGACCTAAACCCCATTGTGGAGAGATATAGTTACCTAAGTTAAATACGTCTAATGTGAATTGTAACGTATTTTTCTTACCACCTACTTTAATGTAGAAGTCTTGGATTACTTTGAAATCAAAGTTAGCTGACCAAGGTAATTCAGCACCGTTACGCTCAGCATATTGACCACGACGAGAATTCAAATAAGGATCTTGAGAGATAAACTTATCTAAATCAGCCCATTGTTGAGCAGCTGTATAAGTAAATGTCTGAGAAACGTTATACGACACAGCTAAATCTTTTAATAAGATTTCACCTTCGCCACGTGGAATGTACATCAAGTCATTTGTAGTTTGACCATCACCATTCATATCACCTGAATATGTGTAAGAATAACGTCCTGCAGGAGCTACTGAATACGTGAATCCAAATGTAGTAGCTGCCTTCTCATTCAAGTAATTCAACTTGTAAGAACCGTAAGCATTGATACGGTGAGCTTGCATGTATGAAGAATAAGATGCAACGTTTTCGTTAGGATCTCCTGAGATAAAACGATCTCTCCATTGTGATTGAGCGATAGAACCACCGTCATTCACTGAACGAGAATCAGAGTTAGTATAAGATAAAGAAGCGAATAAACCATTATCAAATGCTTTCGATACCGTTGCAGTTAATGCATAAGAATAACCTAATTGTGTATTCTTGATAACAATCGCATCTGAGATACTTGGATTTAAACCATTATTTCCTGCTGCTGGAGCATTAATACCTTTCTGAGCACCATAAATCTGGTTATTCTTAGTTGAACTTGGTAAACCATTTGTTCCTAAAGTATAGTAGATAACACGGTTATCAGCACCTACTGCTTTCACTTTAGAATCAGGTAAGTTTACGTTTTCCAAATACACTGCGTTAATATCTTTTGTGTAGATACCTTCTAATGATACTAACCAGCCATTTCCTAAGCTCTTATCTAACGCTAGGTTAGCACGGAATACTTGAGAGAATTTGAAGTTAGGATCCGTTACCGCTAAGTTATACGATGTAGGTATAATGTTAGAAGTTAAGGCTGGACGGTATGCATTTACATCTGCATTGAACGGACGGTTAGTTGGATTCGTTAAAGTTTCTGATCCAAATAACACACCGTTGTTCGATAATTGGTTAGACAACCATACATAAGGAACACGTCCAGAGAAGATACCTAAACCACCACGAACTTGAGTAGTCTTGTCATCTTTTACATCCCAGTTAAATCCAAAACGTGGTGACCACAAAGTGGTGAAATCTGGCAATTGGTTCGTTCTTAAAACCGTATTGTTACGGAAAGTTAAGGTAGGAACATACGCATTATTGTACTTTGGAGCATCATCCACAGGGAATCCAGTTCCATCAGCACGTAAACCAAATGTTAATTTCAAACCTTTTGCTGCTGTAAACTCATCTTGAGCATATAATGAAGCAGTATAACCTTTCATTTCAGCAAACGGGAACTCAGCATAGTTTGACCATTGCTGCGTGTAACGCAAAGCATTAGATACACCAGTAGTAGCAGATTTAATAAAATCATCAATTGATTTGAATTGGTAACCTCCATAATAGTTAGGAGCAAAACCATTTCTAAATGCATTTGTCTCATAGGCTGCACCTAAAGTAAATACGTGCTTACCAGCATAAATAGTCAAGTTATCAGATGCCTGGAAGATATCTGAATCCAAGATATTATTTGCGGAGAATGGTTCGAAACCAAACGCAGTAAGAGAGTTATTGTTATTGTTACCAATATCAACTGTAGGGAACGGAGTGTTATTTACAGGAGATTGACGGAAGTCACGCATCTGCGTATAACCAACAGTTAAGTTATTCGCTACTGTAGAAGAGAACGTAGAGTTCAATTCAGCAATGTATGAATCTAAGTTGTTATTGATACGGTATAGAGAACCTTGGAAAGGTAAAACCGTAGCTGATGGGTTACGACCACCTGATAAAGATCCAGATGAAGATGGAGGAACATCAGCATATGAACGTAAGTAGTTGTACTTCAAGTTAAACTTGTGTTTATCAGAGATATTCCAGTCTAAACGAATGTTCGCCTTCTGTGAATAATTCTCTCTGTCCCAACCTTCATATGCACCTGGATCGTAATTGTATTTCGTTTTTAAGAAATCCTTAATTTGATCTAATTGCGCTGCGGTTGCCACTGATTGGTTACCAGCTGTTGAACCTGGACGGCTTGCAATAAAGTTAGAACCTGGTTGAGTTTGCAATTCTTGCTCAAACGAACCGAAAACAAATAATTTGTTCTTCACTAAAGCACCACCGATACGACCACCGAATTGACCTCTTTGGAAGTTACCATATTGACTAACAACATCACCGATTTTATTACCTACTTGATTTTGGTCAGTACCAAAATAGTATGCAGAACCAGACCAATCGTTCGTACCAGATTTAGTTACAACGTTGATGTTAGCACCTGTTGCCATACCTTGACGAACGTCATAAGGAGCAATTAATACTTGGAATTGATCGATCGCATCCACTGAGATAGGAGAAGCACCAGCTTGACCACCGATTGTAGGTGATAAAGCGAATGCATTGTTAAAGAACGCACCGTCTACCGTTACGTTGTTATATAATGCATTACGACCAGCAAAGTTCAATCCGTTTGCACGTGGATCTAAACGAGCGAAATCACCTAATGAACGGTTTAACGTAGGTAAAGTAGTGATAGAGCTGTTAGAAACCGTAGTAGCAGCACCCGTACGACCTGAGTTAATCACAGATGAACGAGACGCAACCACCTTCACTTCTTCCAGTTGAGCTTGGTTTAATTCTAATTTAAAATTTTGACGAAGTTCTGAAGCTAAGGTCAATGAAATACCTGCTTGAACAGACTCTTTGTAACCTACGAAAGATACAGTCACTTTATATGGACCACCTACACGCATGTTAACAATGTTGTAACGACCATCTCCACGAGTGGAAGCACCGTAACGAGAACCCGTAGGTTCGTGAATTGCGATTACCGTAGCACCTGGTAATCCTTCTCCTTTTTCATCCACAACGGTACCCGACAAAGCGGATGTTGTAGACCCTTGAGCAAAGGCTTGCCCGACAGGTAGTGCCATCACAAGCGCAAAAAACGCTCCTAATAACACTGATTTAGTAATAAACCTTCTCTGCATA
>JAURHT010000040.1 GCA_030833145.1 Aquirufa sp. | reverse complement strand
GTTCACTTATCTTTCCAAAACGTCTTTCACGCATTTGAAAGTCTATAATCGCTTCATTTAGATGTTCTTTTCTAAAATCAGGCCAAAACAAATCTTCAAAAATATACAACTCTGCATAGGCTAATTGCCACAGCATAAAATTACTAATCCGGTGGTCTCCTCCCGTTCTGATCATCAAATCAGGATCAGGCATTCCCGCCGTAGACAAGTACTCGTTTATCGTATCAGCATCAATCGAAGCTGCGTTTAATTCGCCACTTTTCACTTTCTCCGCTATTTGCTGCGTCGCTTGCACGATATCCCATTTACCAGAATAAGAAAGTGCTAAATTCAGGGTCAAACCCTTATTATTTGCCGTTTTCTCCATCGCCTTTTCTAGTTCAGCGCGAGATGAGGCCGGTAATTTACTTAAATCCCCGATCGCCTTTAAGCGAATATCCTTCTGGATCATCCCGGGTAATTCATCCTTAATCGCACTCACTAATAGTGACATTAGCGCCGTTACTTCGGCTTTAGGACGGTTCCAATTCTCTGTAGAGAAGGCATACAAGGTTAAAAACTTCACTCCTAATTCTCCACATCCTTCAATGGTCTCCCGTACCGCTTTCAAAGCTGATCGATGTCCAAAAACACGATCCATTATCCCTTGCTGCTTAGCCCATCGTCCATTACCATCCATAATAACGGCAATGTGCACAGGAACATTATGTAGATCAATTAACTCTTTCAATTTCAACGATGGATTTGTAATCAATAAGGGGCAAATGTAGTCATATTGGCCACCCTATCCAATTAAAACTTGTTAATAGGTGGGACAAAAAACAGATTGAATCGTGTAGGTAACGGTCAAAGAAGAATTCAAAAACTGATCTCCTTTCGTTAGGTTGAACGACGCTTCCCCGTCAGACAAAGGTCTATCCAGCGCATCTGTGAAGGTCTTTCTCGCCCCTAGATCAAACTGAATGCCCCAGCTAGGTGACAGTTGGTATTTTACCCCTACCCCAAAAGGTATGGCATAATTCATTTTCGTATTGGTCTTGAAACCTACCCCATCTTGGGTGCCGGCTACTTTGGCAAAAACCGTAGAAACACCCGCATAGAAATACGGAGTCCAGTTGTTTACACGTCTAACCGAGTTTTGGTAATTCAAGAAATTATATTCCACTAAAGCATCTAAACCGAAGATAGAGGTCGCAAAATTAGTCACCGGAAGCGCCACCGTTACCGGCGAGACGCGGTTCCCTGTGCCTCCTTTCAAATCCGTAAACACGGCTTGAAGACGGTAAGCGAAAGTGGGACTATTTTGATAACGTACCTGCAGATTCAAAGCGGGACGTGTCATGGCAATCTCCTTATTGTTAGGTAAAGTATGCCAATTTGCCCAGGTTCCGTGATAGAGGGAGCCTCCTAAACCGGCACCATAGGACCAGCGTTGTGCGCTTGCGGACAAGCTAAACAACATCAGTAATAGTAATAAAGAGAAGTTCTTTTTCATCAATCTACAAAGATAAGCATCTGAATCTAATTTACTATGATTAATCGCTTGGTAATTCTTGACCCTGTAGAGGCAGCCAAGCTGACTAAATAAGTGCCTGCTGGGAAATGCGTCGTTTCAATTGGATACGTGTAGGTTCCACTCTGCACTTCACCGGCATAAATCGATCCTATTTTTTGACCTTGCATATCAAATAAGGCAAGTTCCACGCGCATTGCTTCGAAGGCCGCAAATTGAATGCGAACCTGTCCGGAGGCCGGATTAGGAGCTGGATCAAGCAAGGTCACTTTCACACCTGCCTCAGCAATCAATGGTGAATTCAAGAAGATAGGTAAGCGATCAAATGACTTTTTAAATATGCCAGCGGTGCTCGTGGTGGATAGACCTAAATGATCTGACAAAATGGTAGAATAGACCTGGCGGTAATCAAAGTTTGCTTTCAAATCACCGTTTGAATCTAGATTCACCAGATTCGGATTATCCCCTATCAAGCCTCCGCGCACGGTATTCCCGATAACGAACATCGGAGCAGCTGTTCCGTGGTCGGTACCAGTGGTTCCGTTTTGATTTACTCGACGACCAAATTCGGAGAAAGTCATCAGCGTCACCTTATCAGCCTTGTTCTGCGTTTTTAAATCTTTTTGAAAGGCGGTTACCGCATCAGAAATCTGTTTCCACAGATTCGCGTGTTGATTCAGTTGATTTGCGTGGGTATCGAATCCTCCGATTGTGCACAAATAAACCGGCGTCTCTAGACCGCCTGTGATCAATTTTGCAACGATTCCGAGTTGTTTGGCAAGGTTCGTCGCTGGATAGCTGACTGAATTTGCCCCTTTCAAAGCGCTATCTCGGATGACTGTTGAATATTGAATCGAGGCACTCGAAATTTGTTTTAAAAAGGCTAGTTCATCTCCGGCCAAGGTTGCGGGTGGGATTTCATCATCCGACAAGGTGCCTGAAACAAGTTGGTAAAATAGAGTAGGGTCCTCAAAAACGGTCCCAAATCTTCCTATATCAGACTGAAATAAAAGGGATTCCACAGAGCCTAATTGGATAGCCATCGGTTGTGATGGCATCGCAATAGGATATGAGGGGTATTTTTCTGCCAAATAACGGGCAGCCCAGCCTTCCTCCCAGACTACATTTGCATCTGAACCCGTGTTCCAAATATCGGTGGCACGAAAATGGGAGCGATTGGGGTTAGCGTAGCCGACACTTTGGACGATCGCTACATTTCCTTGATCGTACAATGATTTGATACCCGTCATCGAGGGATGCAAATACATACCCTTTTTCAGGGCTAAGGCATCGACTTTTTTGATGGCGATATCCGGCCTTTTGGCAAAATAGGTATCATCTTCAGCCGGAATTACCGTATTTAATCCATCATTTCCTCCGGCCAGCTGAATAATGACTAAAACATTCCCCTCAGGAACAGAGGTCATTAATCCGGCAGGCAATTGCGCATAGGCTTGACCCGGAATTCCGGCAATACCTAGACCTACTCCTCCGGAGAGGAGCGCCATTTGCCGTAAAAATTCAGACCGTGTCAGTTCCTTCTTCATTCTTAACAGAGTTGAAATTCGGGTAATCGCATCACTGCTTTAAAAAACTGTTGCAAATTCACATTCACTCCCGGTAAATAAGTGGAGTAATTTTTTACGATGGTGCCGGCTAGTAGGGTTTCTAACAAAAATGCTTTCTTTTTAGCGGTGGGCGGGAAAGCTAAAAATAAGAGACAGACGTCATCTACGAATTCGACGGCCTTTTCTGAGTTGTTAAATGTTTGCGCATACGGTACGGGCACTAGTTTACCCGTCACTGCCACACCATTGTAGCGCTTTCCAGTAATCAAAGAATCCGTAAATCCTCCTCTGTAGGAATAGGTTGTAGAAGAAATCCATTCCCGCTGACCCGGCCAACCAGCCACATTGGGAGGCTGAAAAAGTTGCATTTGGAGTACTTTGGACATCTCGTACATATTCACATAATCCGGTGTTGGCAATTCCAACAGCTTGGAGGCGCCCACCATTAATTCGGTTGGATTCTTGATTTTACTTCCTATGTAACCGGGGGTGTAAAATTCCTCTGAAGTAAACAGGAATTTAAGCAGGGGTTTTATTTCGTAGTTATTTGACCGTAAAACCGTAGCCATTTGTTGAATGAAAGCCTCGTTTGGTTTGTAGTAGACAAACTCTTTGTACAGTTTTCGACAGATGAACTCAGCCGTGGCTTTTTGACTAAAAATATGATCAATCAAGGAGTTCACATCAAATTTAGCCGTCTTTCCAAGAACGGTAACAGAGGCTTCTATATACCAGCGAGAGGCCACAAACGTTGCCGTTAAACCATTCACTTGCCAGCCAGAAAGCACTTTCGCTGCTTGTTTGATATCAGTCTCCGTATAATTACCGATGCCCATCGTGAACAATTCCATCAATTCGCGCGCATAATTTTCGTTAGGCGCTGAACCTCGAGAATTATTGCCGTCCAGGTAAATGAGCATAGAAGGATCAATGGAGATCTCTTTCACTAATTGTTTAAAGTTCCCGAATGCATATTTTCTGAACAAGGCATTTTGGGCGTACATGTTTTGGGGATATACGACCTTATCGCGTTCATTCGAAAAGTGATTATGCAAGAAAAGTACCATTTTCTCCCGCATATTCAAGCCCTCTTTGTGCATCAAATTGAACCACCAATAATTGAATTCTCGGTACCAGGTTCCTGTCTCACCTGAAGTGGTTTGAGAGGCCGCTGGCACTGTATTGATCCACGTATTAGGAGCTAAAGGTGCTGGATTGTCCTTTAAAATGGCTAAATCCAATAAATCCGAGAAGGTGCCGTATCCCTGGGCAAGGGACAAATCACCCTTCGAATACCCAAAGAGTGTTCTATTTAATAAATGACCCACATTGCTTGCGTTCCACACTGGCATCTTATTCGATAAATTTAATTCGTAATGTGGTATCCGGTTTAGTAAAACGTTGCACACGGACATCCAATGAATTCGCCGCTTTGGTTACGCGCTGCGGAACGGCGATTTGATCAAAGAAAACAGGATCCGCTTCGACTAGGTCCACAATTTGCTTTTTGCCTTTTTCTTCTTTGATAACAAGGTAATAATGTATCTCGCTTTTGTGTTTTGCGTCGGTGTATTTCTTACGGATTGTTCCGTTCCAGGCCATTTCGGTGATTTCGTCCGCTTCGTTGTATACTTTTTCGGACCAAATATTGGGCAAGAAGATCTGTGCCGCAAAGGCCATTCCTGTCATTGCGATGAGAATAGAACCAAAGTTTTTGCCAAAAAAATCGTCTCGATTCGCAGATTCCCCAGCGGATGCGCCACCACCCATCCCGCCAAAAAGGGGCATTTTTAATTTCTTGCGGGGAGCTCTGCGCGGTGGAACTGGAACGTTAGACATTTTGTTAAGGACTTTAATTTACAAATCAACTAATTTTGATCGGATTCTTACATTTTTTTGGGATTAATTTATCGATTATAGTAAGGATAAAAATTCAAATTGGTAAATTGCCTTTTCATTTTTCCAAACGCCTAACAAGCACAGAATATTATAATGATTTCATTCATCAGTAAATCGGTAACGAAAATTTTTGGCACGAAATCAGAACGCGACATTAAAGCGTTGATGCCTATCGTTGAGAATATAAAAAATGAGTACGCTAAACTAGCGAGCTTGTCCGACGACGAATTACGCGGTAAAACAGCGGAATTCAAATCGCGCATTGCGGCTTTTTTATCCGATATAGATAATCAAATTACTTCCCTACATACTTCCGCTGAAGAAACAGAAGATGTAGATGCGAAAGACCGTTTTTTCCAACAAATCGATGCCCTTCAACTAGAGCGTAATTCACGCTTAGAGGTCGTATTGATGGAAATCTTGCCAGAAGCCTTCGCCGTGGTGAAGGAAACAGCGCGTCGTTTCGCGGAGAATAAGCAATTAGTGGTTTCTGCTACGGTAGAAGATAAATTCATCGCTTCTAAGAAGAAGAATGTGGTAATTGAGGGTGACAAAGCGATTTGGAAAAATCAATGGTTAGCCGCAGGAAATGAGATTACCTGGGATATGGTGCATTATGATGTGCAGCTAATCGGGGGTATCGTATTACACCAAGGAAAGATTTCTGAGATGGGTACAGGTGAAGGAAAAACACTCGTTTCTACCCTTCCCACCTATTTAAATGCACTTGCAGGTCGCGGCGTTCACTTAGTAACCGTGAATGATTACTTAGCGAAACGTGACTCAGAGTGGAACGCGCCATTGTTTGAATTCCACGGTTTAAAGGTGGATTGCATCGATAAGCACGAACCGAATACGGAAGAGCGTCGTGCCGCTTATTGGGCAGACATTACCTATGGTACGAATAATGAATTTGGCTTTGATTACTTGCGCGACAACATGGCGCGTAGTTTAGAGGATCAAGTTCAAAGACCACACCATTTCGCGATGGTCGATGAGGTCGATTCCGTGTTAATTGATGACGCGAGAACGCCATTGATCATCTCCGGACCCATTCCCAGAGGCGACGAACAAGAGTTCGAAACCTTCCAACCACGTATTCACAAATTAGTCGAAGCACAGAAGCAAATCGTTCAGCACTTCTTAGTGGAAGCGAAGAAACTCATCGCTGCTGGCGACAAAAAAGAGGGCGGATTAGCCCTATACCGTGCTTACAAAGGTTTGCCTAAGTCGAAGCCATTGATCAAGTTCCTTTCCGAAAACGGAATGAAACAATTGATGAACGAGACAGAAAGCACTTTCCTAGCAGACAACCAAAAGTTGATGCCAGAGGCAGTAGCGCCATTATTATTCACGATCGAGGAGAAGAACAACCAGGTTGAGATGACCGAGAAAGGGTTGGAATTCATGAGTGGGAACACCGAAAATCCGAACTTCTTCGTACTTCCTGATCTCTCGATCGACTTAAACCGCATCGAGCAAAACAAGGATCTTTCTGATGCTGATCGTTTAGCCGCGAAAGAGCAATTGATTCAAGAGTACAACGAGAAAGCGTCCCGTATTCATACGGTGAGCCAATTATTGAAAGCCTATACTTTATTCGAGAAAGACACCGAGTACATCATTGTGGATGGCAAGGTGAAGATCGTGGATGAGCAAACGGGTCGTGTGATGGAAGGCCGCCGTTATTCGGATGGCTTGCACCAGGCGATTGAGGCGAAAGAAGGCGTAAATGTAGAGGATGCGTCCCAAACCTATGCCACCGTTACCCTCCAAAACTACTTCCGTATGTACCACAAATTAGGGGGTATGACGGGAACGGCGGAGACGGAAGCGGGCGAGTTTTGGACGATTTATAAATTAGATGTCGTTTCGATTCCTACGAATCGCGTGATTCAACGTAAAGATCACGAGGATAAAGTGTACCGCACGGTGCGTGAGAAGTACAATGCGGTGGCGGAGGAGATCCAAGAATTAGTCGCGAGCGGACGCCCCGTTTTAGTGGGTACAACTTCGGTGGAGAACTCGGAATTATTGAGTCGTTTGTTAACGATTCGCAAGATTCAACACAATGTATTAAATGCCAAACAACACGCTCGCGAGGCGGAAATCGTCGCTGAAGCGGGTCAATCAGGCAAGGTAACGATCGCTACAAACATGGCGGGTCGTGGTACCGATATTAAATTAAGCCCCGAGTCGAAGGCGGCAGGTGGTCTTGCGATCATCGGTACCGAGCGCCACGAATCACGTCGCGTCGATCGCCAGTTGCGTGGTCGTGCCGGTCGTCAAGGGGATGTGGGGTCATCTCAGTTCTTCGTTTCACTAGAGGATAACTTGATGCGTCTTTTCGGATCAGACCGTATCGCGAAAGTGATGGACCGCCTGGGAATGGAAGAAGGCGAAGTGATCCAACACTCGATGATTACCTCATCGATTGAGCGAGCGCAGAAGAAGGTGGAGGAGAATAACTTTGGCATTCGTAAACGTCTATTAGAATACGATGACGTGATGAATTACCAACGGAACGCCATCTACAAACGTCGTCAAAACGCCCTTTTAGGCGAGCGTCTTTCTTTAGATATCATCAACATCTTGTTCGACGTTTGCCGCGACATCGCGACGCAGTTTACGAGCTATGATGATTTCGAATTGAAAACCATCGAACTATTAGGCATGGAGCCACCATTCGATGCGTCAGCATTCAATAAACTGAACAATGACCAAAGAACGGAACAATTATTCCTAGCGGCAGAGCAACATTATAAGTCGAAAAACGAGGTCATCGCTTCTCAGGTCATTCAGGTGGCGCAAGAAGCGAAACAACACGGCTATTCTGGCATTCAAGTGCCGATTAGCAATGGCCAAATGACCACGGGAATCGTGGTAGATGCGGATAAAACGATTTCAACTCAGGGTAAAGAAGTGGTCAAAGAGATGGAGAAATTCATCACTTTATCGCTGATCGATCAAGAGTGGAAAGAGCATTTACGCGAGATGGACGATTTGAAACAATCCGTTCAAAATGCCGTATTCGAACAAAAAGATCCATTATTGATCTACAAATTCGAATCAGTGAACTTGTTCCAGCGTTTCGTAGCCCGCGTGAACATGGATACCATCAGCTTTGTGATCAAGGCTGAAATTCCAGCGGTTCAACAAACGAATCAATCGGCTGCCAAAGCACCGAAAGAGAAAGCACCTAAATTGC
This sequence comes from Aquirufa sp., assembly GCA_030833145.1. Next base: position 6,574 of record JAURHT010000040.1, on the reverse strand, counting down.
AAATGAGCAAAGACGATGCGATTTCTTCACTATTAGGTGGCCTAGCTGGCGCACAAGAGGAATACCACGATCCGTCTACTCCTTCAGTAGAACGCGCGGCCCCTCGCCAAGCCATCAAAATCGCAGATCGCAACCAACGCGTGACGGTTCAATACGCTGACGGAAGCATCAAAGAAGATGTGAAGTACAAAACAGTGGAGCAGGATGTGGAGAGTGGTAGAGCGGTGGTTATAGCTTAGTGCGCTTTTGCGCAACTAAGCTAGTCGCTTCGCGACTTGATTAAAGCATAGAGCATAAAGCATAAAGAATAAAGATTGCTAAAAATGGGACTCAGGTCCCATTTTTGCTTTATGGAAAAAACATTTCTCGTACGAATCCGCGAAGCGGATACAAACTCTATGCTTTATTCTTTTTGCTTTATGCTTTAAATAAGAACGATGTCGTCTGCGTTTGCGACCTCCACCCCACTCTTCGCCTCCTCCAACTCTGCCTTCGAGCATCTAGCTCTTGCAATAGCGAATGGAGTTTTCGTGGAATCTAGTAATTCGATGACCTCGCCTTTCATGAAATCGCCTAAGACTTCGGTGATGCCTACGGAAAGAAGGCTTTTGCGAGAAGTGATGGCTTTGACGGCGCCTTTGTCTAGGACGACTTTGCCAGTGATGAGGCTGCCGGCGGCGAGCCATTTTTGGCGGGCGGTTAAACTGGCTTTTCCTGCTTCGAAGACCGTTCCAATTTTTTCGTTTAATGCATCTACGATTCCGCCTGCATTGTCTAATCCGAAAATCACCACCTTAATACCTAAGCGCATCGCGAGGCGGGTGAAAGTAAGTTTTGAGATCATTCCGCCTAATCCGGTGGATGAAGTATCGGAGGAAACAACCGATAAAGTGGAGGCGTCAATTTTAGGCACGTGGCGAATGATTTCGCCGTTTGCGTCTAGAAGGCCTCCCACGGAAGTAGAAATTAAGAGTTTTTCTGCGCCAAAGCCGGTCGCGATTAAAGTCGCGAGTTCGTCGTTGTCGGAGAATTTAAGTTCTGTGTTAGAGACTACGTCATTTTCGTTTGCGATGGGAATGACGTTGCTTTTCCAAAGTTCCGTGTAGGTTTCCTTTAATTGCAGGAAAGATTCGCGGTTTGAAAAGTGGTGGCGTTCGCAAAGCGATTGAGCGATGGCGATGCCGTATTTAGAGAAATACTGGTTGTATTTTGCGATTAGAATCGGGTTTCCGATCGCTGCGGCGGCTTTTCGTTCTGAAAGCGTGCCTTTGTAATTCGTTAAAAAGGCTTTTCCTGCGGCCACGGCTCCGGAAGAGACGAGGACGATGTGGTAGTCTTTTGCGAGGCTAGAAACCTGGGCTGCGATTTTTTCCAACGTCTGCTCATTCACCTCCCCGTTTTTGTGGGTGATGGAGGAGGAACCGAATTTGATGACAAGAATGGGCCTAGACATACCGCAATTTACGTTAAATTGTGGGTTTCTGAAAGTCGCAAGTGCTTTTTAGGGCTTTGGCGAGTCTTTTGATGTAGGCGGTACGAGGAATATTGATGGCGCCGTAACGCAATACGTTGTCGTTCATGAATTGTGAATCCAATAGCTGGTAATTTTGTTCGCGCAGGATTTGGATCAAATAATGAAAGGCTACTTTAGAAGAATTAGAGACAAAGGAGAACATGGATTCGCCAAAAAATACGGCCCCTAAAGAAACACCATAAAGCCCTCCCACCAGTTTATCATCCTGCCAGGCCTCCACTGAATGGGCTAAACCCATGCGGTGTAATTCCGTGTAAGCTGCGATCAATTCTTCGGAAATCCAGGTTTCATCCTCCGTGGGACGCGGCAAGGCACAATTGCGCATGACTTGCTCGAAACAGGTGTCTACGCGGATTTCGAAGCGTTTTTGGTTGATGATGGGCCTCAGCGATTTGGCAGGCTTATAACTTTGGATGGGAATGATCGCTCTGGGGTCTGGGCTATACCAAAAAATCTCTCCTGTCTCTTCCGCCATGGGAAACATACCCGATGCGTAGGCATAGACTAGGGTTTCGGCGGTGAGTGGTGTAGAGGCTTCCATGAAATAATTACTTGATTATTGGGATTTAAACGAAGATTTCACGAAATTCGACCCTTAAATGCATTTGTCACTTGACAAAGCTTTGGCAAAACTAAAGAATGACGTTTACTAATTCAAATTATTACTCTACCTCTCCTCTTCGACGAAGGAGACGATTCATCTTCCGGGTCTGATACCCTGCAGGTGTTTGTATAATTTGTTTCATTCTTTTTTACGTTCTTAAATGAATAAATATACCGTTCAAGTGGCTAGCGAACAACATTTCGCCCTAGCCGAATCCATCTGCCACGAGATGGCTGAATCAGCCAAAGCCCGCGGAACCGGAATTGCCAAGCGTACCCCTGAATACCTTCAAGAAAAAATGTCAGAAGGCAAAGCGATCATCGCAACTGATGACGTGGACGGCTCTTTTGTGGGTTTCTGTTATGTGGAAACCTGGCAACACGGGAAGTTTGTGGCGAACTCTGGCTTGATTGTAAAACCAAGTTACCGCCAGTTTGGGGTAGCTAAAGCAGTTAAGGAACGCGCCTTTGAATTATCGCGAACCCGGTATCCAGACGCTAAAATCATTGGTATTACGACGTCTTTGGCGGTGATGAAGATCAATTCTGACTTAGGCTATGTGCCTACGACTTTTGCGGAGTTGCCGGTGGATGATAATTTCTGGAAAGGTTGTGAATCTTGTGTGAATTTTGACATCCTAACTAGAACAGAACGCAAGATCTGTTTGTGTACGGGAATGATTTACGATCCAGAGAATCCGGATAAGAAAACCACAGAAGAGAAAGACGAGAAATGGCTATTCTTGAAGAATATCGCCGATTTCACGCGTCTAAAGAAGTTTAAAGAAAAATTATTAATGCCTTTTAAAAAGAAGGCGAAATAGATCAAGTATGAGCAAGCCTAAAGTAATTCTAGCGTTTAGTGGTGGTTTAGACACCTCCTTTTGTGTGAAATATTTAACGGAAGAGCGCGGCATGGAAGTGCACTCGGCCTTAGTGGACACGGGTGGATTCTCTCCGGCGGAGTTGAAAACGATCGAGGAGAAAGCCTATTCGTTAGGGGTGACTTCGCACGTAACTTTGGACGTGGTGGAGGAATACTACCAAGATTGTTTGAAGTACTTGGTTTTTGGCAATGTATTAAAAAACAATACCTATCCCCTTTCTGTCTCTGCAGAGCGCGTTTTTCAAGCTACGGCAGTCGCTAAGTATGCTGCCAAATTAGGAGCCAAAGCCATCGCGCACGGAAGTACAGGCGCGGGTAACGACCAAGTTCGTTTCGATGTGGTGTTCAGAATCCTTGCACCGGAGTGCGAGGTGATCACGCCCATCCGCGACTTGCAATTATCCAGAGAAGCAGAAATCGAATTCTTAAAATCGAAAGGCGTCGTGCAAGAATGGCACAAGTCGACTTATTCGATCAATAAAGGCCTTTGGGGTACCTCCGTAGGTGGAAAAGAGACCTTGACATCCGATGGTTATTTACCGGAAGAGGCTTGGCCTACGCAATTAACGAAGACGACTCCGGAGAAAATCAGCTTGCAATTCGAAGCGGGTCAATTAGTCGGTTTAGATGGCAAGAAATTCCCATCGACTGTGGCTGCGATTCGGGAATTAACGGAAAGAGCGGGTGCTTTTGCGATTGGCCGTGACATCCACGTGGGTGATACAATCATCGGGATTAAAGGACGTGTGGGCTTTGAGGCTCCGGCGCCTTTGATCATTATTAAAGCACACCATTTATTAGAGAAACACGTATTAACGAAGCACCAATTGTATTGGAAACAAAACATCGGTGATATGTACGGAACGCTTTTACACGAAGGCCAGTTCTTAGAGCCAGTGATGCGTAATTTCGAAACGTTCCTAGCGGATACGCAAGGCAATGTGACGGGTACAGTTTACGTGACTTTGTCTCCTTACCAATTTATGGTGACGGGAATGGAATCGAAATATGATTTAATGTCCTCTGTTTTTGGGGCGTACGGAGAAATGAACAAAGCGTGGACAGGTGACGATGTGAGAGGGTTCTCAAAAATCGCGTCGAACCAAACCATGATCCACCGGAAAGTTAACGAACAATAAGATGGCAAAGATCGGAATCGTAGGAGCCGCAGGCTACACTGGAGGCGAATTACTAAGAATCTTATGGAATCACCCGGATGTGCATTTGACCAGTATTTTATCGAACTCACAGGCGGGAAAATTGATCTCGGATGTGCACACGGATTTATTGGGCTCCACGCATCTTCGTTTTTCCAAAGACTTAACTCCAGTAGACGTCCTCTTCTTATGTTCCGGGCACGGCGAATCGAAGAAATTCTTAGCTGCGAACGACATTCCTTGGCACACGAAAATCATCGATTTAAGCACGGACTTCCGCGATGAATCGGAAGGCTTTGTCTACGGTTTAGCCGAATTCCAAAAGGAAAAGATCCAATCCGCGACCAAAATCGCGAACCCCGGTTGCTTCGCCACTTCGATCGAACTAGCCCTTTTGCCTCTCGCGGCTGCAAGCTTAATTACCGAAGACGTGCACGTTTCAGCCATCACCGGTTCGACAGGTGCTGGCCAGTCCCTTTCGCCTACAAGCCATTTCTCGTGGAGAAATAACAATGTGAGTGTGTACAAAACGTTTACGCACCAGCATTTGGCAGAAATTAAACAGACATTAGGCACAAAGAAAGCCATCCATTTTATCCCCTACCGCGGCAATTTCTCGCGTGGGATCATGGCGAATGTGTACACGCCTTACAGCGGGACGCAGGAACAGGCTGAAAAACTATACGAAGATTTCTACGCGAATTCGCCCTTCGTTTTCCTCAGCCCACAAGCAGTGGATGTGAAACAAGTGGTGAATACGAACAAGTGTTTTCTTCATTTACAGGTCCACGAGGGCCAAATCCTCATCAGCTCCGTGATCGATAACTTGATCAAAGGTGCCTCCGGCCAAGCGGTTCAGAATATGAATTTGATGCTGGGGTGGGAGGAAGATTTAGGATTAAAGCTTAAATCCATCGGATTTTAGCTTTAATCCTAAATCTTCTGTAAAGCATAAAGAATAAAATTAAAGCATAGAGCACAAAGCATAAAGAATAAAGATGGAATCCGCTTCGCGGATAAGTTCATGAAGATTTTAAACTAAAGTCTAAAAAATGAAGCCATAGGCTCATTTTTTAACCAACTTTATTCTTTGTGCTCTATGCTTTATTCTTTCAAATAATAATAAATGAATCTATTCAACGTATACCCCCTCTACGACATTGAGCTTGTAAAAGCCAAAGGAAGTACGGTTTGGGACAAAAACGGCCAGGAATACCTGGATTTATATGGCGGTCACGCGGTGATTTCCATCGGACACTCGCATCCTACCTATGTGAAGCGAATGACGGAGCAGCTGAGTAACATCGGTTTCTACTCGAATTCGATTATCATTTCTGGGCAGCAAGAGCTGGCGGAGAAACTGGGTCGCGTGTCTGGATACGAAGATTATACCTTATTCTTGACGAATTCAGGGGCGGAATCGAATGAGAACGCCTTGAAATTAGCGTCGTTTCATACGGGCCGTAAGAAGGTGGTAGCCTTTTCGAAGGCATTTCACGGAAGAACGGCGGGGGCTGTGGCGGTGACGGATAATCCGAGCATTGTGGCGCCTATTAATGATACGTCGCACGTGAGTTTCTTGCCGTTTAATGGCATTGAGGGATTGGAAGAAGGGATTACGGAAGAAACAGCGGCGGTGATTGTAGAAGGAATTCAGGGTGTGGGTGGCATTCAGGTGGCGAGTGATGCGTTCTTGCAGGCGTTGAGAAAGCGTTGTGATGAGACGGGGGCGCAGTTGATTTTGGATTCTGTGCAGTGTGGTTATGGCCGTTCTGGACAATTCTTTTCGCATCAGTTTGCGGGGATTCATCCGGATATGATGACGACTGCGAAAGGTATGGGCAATGGATTCCCTATCGGTGGTGTATTAATCGCGCCACATATTCAGGCGAGCTATGGCTTGCTGGGGACGACTTTTGGAGGAAATCACTTAGCGTGTACGGCGGCGAATGTGGTGCTGGATGTGATTCAAGAAGAAAAGTTGATCGAGAATGCGGCGAAGGTGGGTGATTATATTCAAAAAGAGCTGAAAGGCATAAAAGGCATAACCGAAGTGAGAGGTCGCGGTTTGATGATCGGAATTGAGGTAGAACAGCCTGTGGGGACTGTAAGAGATGCTTTATTATTTAAAGAACATATCTTCTGCGGTTATTCAGGGAAGCATACCTTGCGTCTTTTACCGAGCTTAGCGATCGATCAAAAAATAGCGGATCAATTTTTACAAAGTTTAAAAACGGTTTTAGCAAATTAACCCTTGCTTTTGAACTAGAAATGTGATTATTTTGCGTTTCTTTTGTTCAAAACACAAGAGAAAAATAGAGAGTAAAAACAATTATTTATCCTTATAATGGCATTAATTACAAAAATTAGAGAGAAGTCAGGAATAGCGGCAGC
>JAURHT010000053.1 GCA_030833145.1 Aquirufa sp. | reverse complement strand
CTCATAGATCACTTAGTCCACGTTTGTGATTTAGCTGGTAACACAAATCACGTGGGATTAGGGACTGATTTAGACGGAGGGTTTGGTAGAGAACAATGTCCGGCAGACATTGAAACGATTGCTGATTTACAAAAACTACCTGAATTACTATTGAAACGCGGATTTTCTGATGAAGATATCGTCAAATTCTGCCACCAAAACTGGCTTAAATTCCTAGAAAAGGCCTGGTCTTAGGCCTTGGGTGGGGGACTTATGCTTGTCCAGCCACCATCCACGATTAATGTTTGACCAGTGATATGCTTTGCCTTGTCACTCAAAAAAAAACAAACAGCCTCTGCTATATCCTGAACGTCCGCTGGTCTACCCAAAGGAGTTAGTCGACTCCATTCGTGCAGATAATTTTCATCCTTCTCCGTTCTTTCGGTCAACGTAGCACCGGGAGAAACCGCATTAATGCGAATTTGAACAGGAGAGAGATCGATGACCAAGTTTTGGACTAATTGATTCAAAGCCGCCTTTGTCATCCCATACGCCGCTAAATCAGGATGTGCCTGATGACCTGTGACCGAAGATGTCACCACAATGGAACCGGGATTTCCCGCTTTACGCATGGCTTTCGCCACTTCTTGAATCAAGAAAAATGTCCCTTGAATATTTAAATCCAATAAAGATTTCATGGAAGCTGGGCTATACTCCCAAAAACTCCCAAAAGTCGTCACCCCTGCATTACAGACACACCCGGCTAATTCACCGGGTAATGTTTGCGCATAGGCAACTAACTCTTGAATAAACTCGTATGAACTAACGTCACCGGCTTTCGAATAAGGACCAGAAATTAGCTTAGAATCAATGTCATTATTGACCACTAAATGCCCCTCAGACATCAAATGCTGCGCAATTTGATACCCAATCCCTTGACCTGCACCGGTGACAATATATACTTTCATATTAATGAGAATCGCGCGTAACGATAGATCCTGAACCGCCTTTTAGGAAATCAAAATCAGCTCCTTGATCCGCTTGTTCTACGTGATCGATGAAAAGACCTACATAACCCCGAATCGTCTTAGGCTTCTCAAAAGGTTGTGCTAACTTACGAGCAGCCAACTCTTCCTCTGATACTTCCCAATTAATCGTACGATTTTCAACGTCTAAGGCAATGTAATCGCCATTTTGCACCCAATTCAAAGGCCCACCGGCAGCAGACTCAGGCGATACGTGAAGAACCACCGTTCCAAAACCTGTTCCACTCATACGGCCATCCGAAATTCTGACCATATCTTTCACCCCTTTTTCTAAGAGCTTTTTAGGTATGCCCATATTCCCCACCTCAGCCATTCCTGGATACCCTTTAGGGCCTACATTTTTTAAAACCATCACCGAATTTTCATCTATATCTAACTCTGGAGAATCAATACGAGCGTGGTAATCCTCAATATTTTCAAAGACGACCGCCTTCCCCCGGTGCTTAAATAAGGCTTTTGAGGCTGCAGATGGTTTCAAGACAGCTCCATTGGGTGCTAGGTTCCCACGAACAACGGCTATGCCTGAATCGGGTTTAAACGGAGCTTCAAACGAAGAAATGATCGTAGGGTCATAAATCGGCGTGTTTTCGATGTTTTCACCCACTGTTTTACCATTTACTGTCACAATCGACGTATGTAAATGTTCCTTCATTTGATTCATCAAGGCCGGAAGTCCACCCGCGTAATACAAGTCTTCCATGAAGTGTTCGCCTGAAGGCTGGATATTCGCTAAAAGCGGAATATTACGTGAGAATTCATCGAAATCATCCAATTTTAAATCCACGCCTAATCGACCCGCAATAGCCGTTAAGTGAATCACAAAATTAGTCGAGCCACCCGTAGCCGCATTCACGCGAATCGCATTTTCGAAAGCGGGACGTGTTAAGACTTTGGACATCTTCAAATCCTCATTCACCATTTCTACGATACGGCGGCCTGAATGCTGTGCAAGCACTTTTCTCCGTACATCAGCCGCTGGAATGGCCGCGTTTTGAGGTAAACTTAATCCCAAAGCTTCCACCATCGTAGCCATCGTAGACGCTGTTCCCATCACGGCACAGTGACCTGGCGTTCTAGCCATGCACGCTTCTGCTTCAATAAATTCCTTCTGTGTTAATTCGCCTAGTTTATACGCTTCAGCGAAACGCCATACATCGGATGTCCCGATTTCTTTGCCCTTGAATTTCCCTTTCATCATGGGACCTCCAGAGATAACCAAGGTAGGTAAATCGACGCTGCACGCGCCCATCACGAGCGAAGGAGTCGTTTTATCGCAACCACACATTAATACCACACCATCAATCGGATTAGCTCGAATCGATTCCTCCACGTCCATACTCGCTAAATTGCGGTACAACATCGCAGTAGGTTTGATTAAGGTTTCGCCCAAAGACATCACCGGAAACTCCACTGGAAATCCACCCGCCTCGATAATTCCTTTCTTCACAAATTCCGCCAATTCCCTAAAATGCGCATTACAAGGCGTTAATTCAGACCAGGTATTACAAATACCAATCACCGGTTTTCCTTGGAAATAATCATCTGGAATCCCTTGGTTTTTCATCCAGGCACGGTAGATGAATCCATCTTTACCGGTCTTTCCAAACCACTGCTGCGAACGTAGGTTTACTTTACTCATTGTTTTTTTCTAGGTCTAAGGTTTTAGAGAGGACAAAACTGCCATCCGCTCCATATTTATAATAACAAGCGCGAATCCCTGAAGAGATATCGGCATAAGGATCATTTTCATAGCCAAAGGAATGCACAATCGCTGCCTTTTCTAAATACAAACTATCTGCCCCCACATATCCCAATCGCTGCCGCCCCATAATAGCCGGAAAACGAATTGCCTGAACTTTCCCATTTTCATATTCAAAAGCAAAGATTCGGTAGTTTTTACCCTGCCAGCCGGCTACCCAGAACTCAGGCTTCTCATTTCCATTCAAATCAGAAGCTAAGACTGATGAAGCCTTGAAATTCGCTATATTTTTTTCATACAGTACCGAGTGACTTTTCTCCAATTGAATCGTTCCCTCGTCAACAGTAACAGTAAAGTCTTCAAAGGCAGAAGTTAAAGAACTATTCAACGGCCTAGAAATCGTATCATCTACAGCTATGAGCGATAGGGAATCCCCATAAGCCTTTACCACATCCACATCAGTAATCTCTGTTTCTTCTGGTTTGTCATCTAATTCTCCTATGTACACGAATATATAGGCTAAAAAACCTAGTAAAAGAACGAACAAGAAAAACTTCAACAACCTAGCCATGTGTGATTGATTTCATGCGTTCAATTGCTTTTTCTAGAACTGCTCGTGGACAAGCAAAATTCAGCCGAATAAAATTCCTACCCTTAAATTGCTCCCCACGCAACACGTGTACACCAGCATCCCAACATTTCTGTTGGAAATCCCCCCATAAAGCCTCATCGTATTCAATCCAAGCTAAATAGGTGCCTTCCAGGGGCTGCATCGCTAAACCCGGGGTTGAACGCACAAAATCTAACAGTAAATCGTGATTCGCACGCAAATAGGGAAGAAGCTGCGCTAACCATTCTTCCCCGTGAGCATAGGTGGCTAACATCACTTCAATACTATGTCTGGACAGCATAGAGAAGAAGCCAGCGGATGCTTTAGTGAATTTATCTCTAAGTACAGTATCAGGAATAACAGCAACAGCGCCACCTAATCCCGCTGTATTAAACGCTTTAGAGGTAGCGAAGAAGCTAATGATGGGTTGTTTCTCAAATCGACCAATCGAGAGGTGCTCGGACTGAGGATATAAGCGCAAATCAGCGTGAATTTCATCAGAAACAATAGTTACGTTGTATTTCGCACAAAGATCAACGATACGCAAGATTTCTATTTCATTAAATATAGTACCGCCTGGATTATGAGGATTACAAAGTAAAAAAACCTTCGGTCCTTTTTGAAGGCCTCTTTCGAAATCTTCAAAATCAAATGTCCATCGATCACCTTCTTTGATCATTTCAAAAGTAATAAGAGGACAATTCACCCAACCGGCCACCAAATGAAAGGGATGGTATACGGGAACCGCTGTAATAATCCCTTCTTTTTCATTCGTTAACGCCGCACATGCAGCAGTAATTCCGGGAACAATACCAGGAATCCAAACTTGTGATTCAAGCGAAGTGGTCCAGGAATAATCGCGTTTTATTTTATGTTGAGCCGCTATTTTTAAAGATTCAGGTACAATCGAGTATCCTAAAATACCATGAGCCGTAATACGATCTAATGCTTCCAATATTTCATCTGCCACCGGGAAATCCATGTCTGCCACTGGCATGGGTAACATGTCTCGATGAGCAGGGTAAGTCACATTATCCCATTTGAACGAATGGGTTTGGCGGCGATCAATAATTTGGTCAAAATCGTAACGTTTATTTGGCATATTCCGGTCTAAAGACATTAAATCCTATCATTGAAGGATGATTCTTTAAATATACGGAAATTGATTCAACTGATTGACACACTTTTCTGCGATCTTGAGAAGCATGGACTAAATAATATTGACCCTTTTGTTGGCGAATAAAGCCTACATGTTGGTAATCAAGATCTTTCCGCTTGGACACAAAGGCGATGACATCACCCGATTGAAGGTAAGAAGACACTTGGGAAAAGGATGCACTAGGAACATAGGTTATGGGGCCTAAACTGTTCTCCATTAATTGAATGGCAGAAAGTTCAATCATCCCTTTTTTAGGGGCCAAATAATGTGACAAAAAATCCACTTTTTTAACCGCTAATACACGGTATGAAGGAGGAATAACTTGTTTAAACAAGCCTTTTTCTTCCATTTGAAGAAAAGTAGCGCTTAAATAATGGTTTCTATTTTCAAAGGAAATAGGTTTTCTAGCATAACGAATCTGTTCTAATTCGCGCAGGAATGTAGAATCAATTCCTTTGGAACGGTATAAACTCCACACATTCTCCACAAAAGTTACGCAATCAAAACCCGAGAAATCAATTACAAACTTCTCTGGGTTTTCTTTCGATAAAGCATGAGAGGCATAGGGAAGGCCATAAAATTGCTCCGCAATCAACAAAGGATTATGCTTTTCTCGAGCCGCTTGTATACGAGGCAATAGCACTGAAGGAATTTCCTGAGAAAAAGCGATGAAAGGGAAAAGCAAAAATACCCAGACTTTCATGCTAGGCCTTTTCCTTGATCCACAATACACTAATAGAACCAGCGATAAAGAAGAAACCCGCTACCACGATAGCGAAAATGGCATTACCACCGTACACGTGTTTCACCAAAGATCCTCCAATGATACCACTCACGATTTGTGGTAAGGTAATGAAGAAATTAAAAATACCCATGTAAACGCCCATTTTAGACATCGGAATGGAACCGGCTAAAATCGCATAAGGCATCGCTAAAATCGAGGCCCAAGCCATTCCCACACCCACCATACTAAAGATCAACATCTGTGGATCAGAAATGAAATAGATAGAAATTAATCCCAAACCACCGGCTGTCAATGAAACCGCGTGCGTCGCTTTATTACCAATAGCCTTCGCAATACGTGGTAAAAAGATGGCATAAACAGCTGAAACCGCACTGTAAACACCGAAAATAATACCCACCCAGTTGGCCGCATTTTGGAATTCAGGAGAACTATGATCGTCCATCGGTAATCCGTAAACGTGGTGCGCAATGGCAGGAGTGGAGAATACCCACATAGAGAATAAGGCAAACCAAGAAAAGAATTGCACCACACCTAATTGGCGCATCGTGAAAGGCATTTCCTTGATGTAACGGAAAACAGACCAAATGGAATCCTTTGTACCTTCCTCCTCAAAACCCATCGCCTCGCGCTCAGCAGGTGAATATTCTTTAGTAGTCGCTATCGTCCAAACAATCGCAGTAATAAACACAGCAGCCCCTACATAAAAACTATATAATACGTTATCAGGAATTTGGCCTTCCGCAGCATCCTTTGAAATACCGAACCAATTACCAAACATATACGGTAACCAAGAACCAACCACGGCTCCAATTCCAATCAAGAAAGTCTGAATGGAAAAGCCCAGCGTATTTTGTTCCTCTGGTAAATTATCGGCTACTAATGCTCTAAACGGCTCCATCGCCACGTTAAATGACGCATCCATCATCATTAAGATACCCGCACCCACAATCATAGGAGGGATAAAATTCGCTAAGGCTCCCGCATGAGGGAAAAAGAACAAAGCCGTTGAAGCTAAAATAGCTCCCGTCAAAAAGAAGGGCTTTCTTCTGCCTAAACCGTTCCAAGTTCGGTCAGAATAAAATCCAATAATCGGCTGAATGATCATACCCGTTAAAGGCGCAGCTAACCAAAACCAAGATAATTGCTCCACATCAGCACCGAAATTTTGAAGTACACGAGAGGCATTACCGTTTTGTAAGGCAAAGCCGAACTGAATGCCTAAAAATCCGACACTCATATTAAAGATTTGGCCAATACTTAAACGCGGCTTATTAAATGTTTTCATAGGTTTTATAGTGAAATAATGATGGCTGAATTAGAGGAAATTTGGATACGATTCCCTTCGACTTTTCCCGCTTGAGCAGCAGGAGGGACGAATGATTTAATTGTTTTGAGCGCATAGGATTTAATTCCCATCATATCCAATGCTAACGTGGGTATTTCGATGTTGAAATCGTGATTGACTGAATCGAAATTACAAATGATTAAGTTACGACCTTTATCCGTGTAGCGCAGATAGGCATAAACTTTATCTTTTGGATAAGCTGTATTCTGAGCGTATTGAAGATCAAAGAACTTTCCTTTTTGAATCACTTCGCTTGAATTAATCCAAGCTATCAATTCGCTATAGAATGAATCAATTTCTTTTTCAGCTGCAGTTAATTTACCTCCGTCAAATTTTCCGCCATTTAACCAGCGCTGGTGCGTATCCACTCGATAAAAGTCAAACATCGTCGTACGATCATCTGCCTCATTAAATCCTTCGATTTCCTGTGCTTTCTCTCCAAACTCCTGACCAAAATAAATCATCAAGGGCCCATCATGCATACTGGCAGTCAGCACCATCCCTGGAATCATAGACCAAAAATTAGTTGCCGCAAAGCCTGGTGAATTCAAACGTGTTTCATCGTGGTTTTCTAAGAAACGTAACATATGATTTGCAAAATCACCTGATTCTTGTTGCCAAACACGGGTAATATCAGCTGTTGTGGCACCTGACTTTTCTTCCATAATGTGGCGAATTCCATCATAAAGGCCTACTTTATCGTACAAATAGTCAAATCCTCCTTTAAAAATATATTTCCGGTATTCTTGTGGATTATAAATCTCAGCGATGAAAACTACGTCAGGATTTAAAGCTTTCACTTTAGGAATTGCATAAGCCCAAAATTCTACTGGCACCATCTCCGCCATATCACAGCGGAATCCATCCACGCCCTTTTTAGTCCAATACAACAATACATCTGTCATTTTTAACCAAGTATCGGGAATCGGATCAAAATGAGTTTGATTTCCGTGCTGAATATCAACACCATAGTTCAATTTTACCGTTTCAAACCAATCGTGAATCGATGGCTGCGCTGAGAAAACGTTGTTTCCACTCACTTTGGCAGGAATTTCAATATAGGGGACTGTCACCGGTACTGGCGGATTCACTCCCGTAGGAATGGTAAATTGCGTACCCGGTAGATAATAGAAATTATTTGAAGGCGAGAAGGAGAGGTCTTTGTTATCGTTTTGGCCAAAATCAACAACACCTGCTGGTTTCTGATCTGAATGATAGACTCTAGCTAAGTGATTCGGCACAAAATCCAAGACTAATTTTAAATCTGCTTGATGCACCCGATCTAACATAGCAGCAAATTCTTGCATGCGTTCTGCCGGTTTATCGGCTAAAAAAGGATTCACATCATAGTAATCTTTAATCGCAAATGGCGAACCAGCGCGACCTTTCACTACCTGTGGATGATCTAAAGGCGATCCGAAAGCGGAAAAATCCTCCATCGTCGCGTGCTCTAAAATTCCCGTTGTATATAAATGAGAATAGCCTTTCTTTTTCAAGGCTTGTAAACCCTTCATAGATACATCCTTGAACTTCGTTACCCCATTCTCAGCAGCAGAACCGTTTCTTTTGACAGCTGTATTTTGATTTCCCCAAAGATGGAACATCATTTGGTAAACCACATGTTTATCAGTTTTTACGGTTTTCTGAGCCATAAGGGGATACATTAAGAAGGCGGACAATAGAACAAGATAAAATTTACGCATATAATTTAAAATAAACTGTCTAGCACAGCAGAAAAAGGTTTTTTGGCAGATGTAAATGTAATAATTTTGCTAATCTTTAAAACAATCCCTACCTAAATATGTCTTACAAAGCCTGCCTTTTTGATCTCGATGGAGTATTAGTTGATACAGCGATTTACCACTTCCAAGCCTGGAAAATGCTAGGAGAGAATTTCAACTACCAATTAACGGAAGAGCAGAACGAACAATTAAAAGGCGTTTCCAGAGTAGAATCATTGAATCGCATTTTGGACTGGGCCTCTTTTTCGGCTACGGATGAGCAAAAGGAAGCTTGGTTAAAAGAAAAAAACGACAATTACTTGCACTTAATCTCGAATATGAATCCATCCGAAATCCTTCCGGGTGTGGTGGATTTTTTAGGCCAAATAAAAGCAGAGGGCTACAAAATCGCTTTAGGTTCTGCCAGCAAGAATGCAGAGATCATCTTAGAAAAGACAGGTTTAATGCCTTGGTTTGATCTTATCATCGATGGCAATAAAGTAAGTAAAAGCAAACCAGATCCAGAAGTATTTTTAAAAGGAGCCGAAGGCCTTGGTTTTACTCCGGCAGAATGTATCGTATTTGAAGATGCACAAGCAGGGGTGGAAGCTGCCATAAATGGAGGAATGAAGGTCATTGGAATAGGAGAGGGGTCTGTTTTAAGCGATGCGGATAAGGTAATTCCGAACTTTGTTGGAATAAAATCGGCTGAATTACTTCTTTTTTAAAGAAACAGCCTAGCACAGAAATGTCCAAAATTTACAATTTTCTATTTTTGTGTTATTGTTAAGATTACCTAATAAACCGAATGAAGCAATACCTTAAAATTGATGAGTGGAAGGTTATCGAAGACCAATTCCACCCCGCCTATAACGAAATCACTGAATCCATTTTTTCCCTGGGCAACGGCCGTATGGGACAAAGAGGGTCTTTTGAGGAAACCTACACAGGGAAAACCTTACAAGGAAATTACGTCGCGGGTGTCTATTACCCAGATAAAACACGTGTAGGTTGGTGGAAAAACGGTTATCCAGAATATTTTGCCAAAGTATTAAATGCCGCTAATTGGAATGGATTATCCATCCAAATAGGGGGAGTAGAAGTCGATTTACACACGAGTGAAATTCATACATTTTACCGTGAATTGAATATGAAGGAGGGTTATATCCTTCGTACCTGCGAAATCACACTTTCTAATGGTAAGCGATTAGCCATTGAATCCATCCGCTTAAATAGTATGGCAGATGATGAATCAGGTGTCATTTCCTATTCCATCACACCGCTTAACTTCACAGAAGAAATTCAAATGAAAGCCTTTATCGATGGAGACATCAAGAATAAAGACTCGAACTACGATGAGAAATTCTGGGATGAGGTAAAAGTGGGTTCGAATTTTGTTTGGTCCAAAACCAAGAAAACAGGCTTCGAAGTCATTACAGCTCAGCAAATCGAGATTATAGCCAATGGTCAGAAAATAGACCCAAAAGCTACCTCAACAACGCGCGAAAAATACAGTGAGCTTGCTTACACGCTATCTGCAAAGCAAGGGGAAAAATTAACCATCATCAAGTATGCGGTTAATATCAGCTCAGAGAATCACCCTACTGCCTCTTTTGAAAAGATTGCATCAGATTACTTAGCGCGAATTTCAGCGAAAGGTTTTGACCAAATGTTGCAAGAACAAGCCGCTGCTTGGGCGACTAAATGGGCTATCAACGATATCATCATTTCAGGTGATGCATCCGCTCAACAAGGTATACGTTTCAATATATTCCAAATGAACCAAACCTATACAGGAGAGGATGATCGTTTGAATATTGGGCCTAAAGGCTTTACCGGCGAGAAATACGGCGGATCAACTTATTGGGACACAGAAGCTTATTGTATACCATTCTATTTAGGGACCGCTCCAGCAAAAGTTTCTAAAAACCTATTAATCTACCGTTGGAAGCAATTAGATCGCGCCATTGAAAACGCAGGCAAATTAGGCTTTAATAATGGCGCAGCCCTTTATCCGATGGTAACGATGAACGGAGAAGAGTGCCACAACGAGTGGGAAATCACCTTCGAAGAAATCCACCGTAACGGAGCTATCGCCTACGCGATTATGGACTACGTGAATTACACTGACGACCGTAAACATCTAGTAGAATACGGTTGGGAAGTGTTGGTCGGAATCGCACGTTTCTGGGCACAACGCGTAAACTGGTCAGAAAACAAACAGAAATACGTCATGCTAGGCGTAACTGGCCCTAACGAATACGAAAACAACGTTAACAACAACTGGTACACGAATTACATCGCTACTTGGTGCTTAAAATACACGCTTGAAGTTTTTGCAGAGATTCAACAGAATTACCCTGCAGAAGCTGCGGCTAAAATTACTTCCACAGCCTTTGCAAAAGAGGAAATAGCACAATTCCAGCACATCATCGAAAACATGTATTTCCCACGCGATGAAAAGCAGGGAATCTATTTACAACAAGATGGTTTCTTAGACAAAGTCATTGCACCCGTTGATACAATTGCAGCAGAAAGACCCATTAACCAAAAATGGTCTTGGGATCGCATCCTACGTTCTTGCTACATCAAGCAAGCAGACGTATTACAAGGGATTTATTTCTTTGAAGACGATTTCAGCCTAGAAGAATTAGAGCGCAACTACAATTTCTATGAGCCTATCACGGTACACGAATCTTCGTTAAGCCCATGTGTTCACAGCATTTTAGCCGCTAAGCTAGGTAAAGAAGACAAATCCTACGAATTCTATACACGTGCCGCACGTCTAGACTTAGATGATTACAATAATGATACGGAAGATGGTTGCCACATCACGAGTATGGCGGGAACCTGGATGTCGATTATCAAAGGTTTTGGTGGAATGCGCTTAAAGGATCACACTTTGCATTTCAATCCTTTCTTGCCAAAACAATGGAACGAATTCTCCTTCAAAATCAACTTCCGTGCGAATCAATTAAACATCGCTGTGAAAAAGTCCGGAGTGGAAATTACTAATTTGTCGGGACCGGAATTGACGGTGGTTGTGCATGGGGAAGCGCGGGTGCTTTCTAAAGTATAAAGCATAGAGCACAAAGTAAAAGTTATGTATTAAAAAAGGGATCAATTCTTGATCCCTTTTTTAATGAATTCGTAAAACACATTTCCTAAACTTATCGCCACAGGCGATTCAATATTTATTCTTTGTGCTTTATTCTTTGTGCTTTAAATCATGCTTTATTGATGAGCTCAATATCCGGCATCGATTGATCCGTCAATGGAACCCCATCACGGTCTTTTCGGGCTATACGAGAGTATAAACCAAGTTCTTGAGAAAATAAGAAGGTAAAGAATAACTTCACAAAAGAAGTGTGGTACTTTAAGTTGTCATAAAACTCAGGAGCAGCTGCCTTTAACTTTGGCAAATTATTCCAAGGGATAGACGGCATATCATGGTGTTCGTTGTGGTAACCCACATTCATATTAATACCATTCAGATTACCATAATACGAATAAGTCTCTTGGTTCTTATCTAAAACTAAGAAATGCTCTTGAATCCAACGTGCTCCTAAAGGATGTAAACCCACTGAAAATAAGAAGCTTAATCCCATATAGGCTAGTGCTGACCAGCCCCAGAAATACACAATGACCGCATCAAAGGCTATTTGAGCGATAATATTCATAATCACCGGACGATCAAACACCGCTAGTTCGATACAACGCATCGTGCGAATACCTTGAAAGAAAGGGAACAACAACAACCAAATCATCTTTCCGATAAAATAATTATCGATCAATTTAGCCTCCCAATAATCCGGTAAATCAGCATCTAATTCATGAACTCCTTGAAAAGCATGGTGCTTTAAATGGAAATTCTTGAAGGAAATGGCTGTGGGAAATAGGGAAGGGAAGTTAGCGATGATTCCCGCTAACACATTCCAAGAATTCTTTTTGAAAATCAAATTGTGCGCAGACTCATGAATACACACAAACAACGTATGCGTAGGGAATGCCCCAAAAATCCAAGCCACACCCACAATCGCCCACCAAGGATAATCCTTAATAAAATAAGCCATAGCTACTTGCATACCTACACAGGCTAAAATCCAAACGAAAGTCATCGGATTCTTTCCGATTAAATTCTTCACTTCCGGATGCGCTCTCACAATGGCACGTGTACGCGCTCTGTGCGGTTCTGGGCCTTCTACCCAATTAAAATCTTTTGATTCGGACATAATTGTCTAATTTTTATTGTACAAATATACCACATATCGCCATTTTTTCCGTTAGCTCACTGATTTTAAATCAAAAGGTGACAATATGTCACAAAAGCCTTTGGCCATCTCATATGGCACATTCCTTGTATAAATGCTGTCAAAATATTTAAAAATAATCATGGGAAAAATTATTGGAATTGACTTAGGAACCACCAACTCATGTGTGGCGGTAATGGAAGGGAACGAGGCAGTCGTTATTGCAAACTCAGAAGGTAGACGTACGACTCCATCGATCGTTGCATTTTTAGAGAACGGCGAACGTAAAGTAGG
>JAURHT010000233.1 GCA_030833145.1 Aquirufa sp. | reverse complement strand
CATTTTACACTGGCGGAAGCACTCGAATTAATTGCAGATTTAAAACCTAAAATGGCCTATATTACCCATATTAGCCATCAAATGGGCTTGCATGCGGATGTAATTGCCGATTTGCCTCCTAACATTTCATTAGCCTATGATGGGCTTACTTTAGATTTCTAATATGTCCTGTAAAGCTGTTTTGTTCGATATGGATGGCGTGATTGTAGATAATCTACCGTATCATGTGGAGGCTTGGTTGCTGTTTTGCGAGCGAAATTCCATACCCCTAACGAAGGAGGTATTTTACAAAGAACTGAATGGGATGAATTCGAAGGACACCTTCGAGTGGTTTTATAAAAGAGAGATGACGCGTGCTGAAGTGGAGGTGTTAGAGGAAGAGAAGGAATTGTTGTACCGGGAATTTTATGGGGCGCATAGAAAACCAGCAGAAGGGCTACTAGATTTTCTATACGAGTTAAGGGGTAGAGGAATAAAAACGGCCTTAGCTACTTCAGCAGGACCTGGAAATATTGATTTTATTGTGGATGGGCTAGGTATACGTGATCAGTTTGATGCCATCATCGGTGGTGCTGAAGTGACGAAAGGAAAGCCAGATCCAGAAATTTATATAAAAGCTGCCGCCCTAGTTGGTGTAGCGCCTAGTGATTGTTGGGTCATTGAAGATTCTTTGCAAGGAATTGCTTCTGGGCTTGCGGCTGGAGCGCGTGTGGTAGGGATTACCACTTCACATACCAAAGAAGAGTTAGCGCATACTCAGGTTATTGCCGCTAACTTTGTTGACTTATTTGCTAAAATAGCTGACCTATGAGAAAATTAATGCTATTATTCTTATTGATTTGTTCGGCATCCTATGCTCAGAAAGGGCGTTATAAAATGGAGATGGTGCCGGGTAAAATGATCGAAGAATTTACACCGGAATACCTAGGCTTGAAACGGGATTTGCCTGTAGGATATACGGAATCGATGCGCGCTATTTTAGCGCAAGCTGCTGCCATTAAAGTAGAAGCCACTACCCAAACTAAGGCATCTGCGAATATCGTAGTGACCTACGAAACAGTACCTCCAGCGGATGTAAAAGCGGTTTTTGAGAAGGCCGCAGCGACCTGGTCTACGGTATTTTCTTCTGATGTTCCTATTAATGTAAGTGTAAAATGGGCTTCGCTAGCTGCTAATGTCTTGGGAAGTGCTGGAGCTTCGGTGAACGTGCGAAATTTCATAGGTGCAAATCGATTGAATACGTTTTATCCGATTGCTTTGGCAGAGAAAATGGCCCATAAAAATTTGAATGGAACGAATCCTGATATTGTGGCGACCTTTAACTCTGACTTCACGGCCTGGTACATTGGAACAGATGGCATCCCTACGATTAACCAAATTGACCTCTATTCTGTTGTTTTGCACGAGATGGGGCATGGTTTAGGATTTATAGGTCAAGTGAGTGTGGATAATGGCCAAGCAGGTTACAGTTATCCGGGGATATTTGATCAATCCATGGTGAATGCAGCGAATGTTGCCTTGATGGATACTAATAGCTTTAAAAACCCCTCTGCGGCTCTTTATACACAGATAACTTCGGGTAAAATCAATTTGTCAACCCCCTCGATTTTACGAAATAACGGGAGTGCGGGTAAATTATACACCCCATCCACTTACTCAGCTGGATCAAGTATCTACCACGTGGATCAGGTGAAATACAAGGTGGGTGATGAGAATGCGTTGATGACTCCCCAAATTGCTCGTGGTGAGATTACCCGCAGCATTGGCCCGATTGTGACATCCGCTTTCAATGATTTTGGTTGGTATTCCTCTAATTTGATTGGGGAGGAATACAACGATACGGAAGATCAGGCGAATGATAAAGTTTTTTCGGTGAAGGTATATTCGGATACGCTTTGGGATGAATCTTCGTTGAAACTCTATTTAGCCATTAATTCAAACACCTTTAACCCGGTGTCTACCTTTGCGAAATCCGGAAATACCTATTCTTATACTTTACCGAAGAATGCTGTCGCCAGAAATATTAAGTATTACTGGTATGCGGAGGAGAAATCGGGAAAAAAGTTTGTGACGCCTGCACAGGCCCCAGTGATCTCAGGGACTCGTTTTGGTAGTTATTTTGAGTTTAATATTGCGCCTGATACCACAAAGCCCGAAGTCGTTTATTCGAATCCGTTGAAGTATATTTTTAGCTCCCAAACCTCTTTTCCATTGCCTACCTTACTAGCGGCGGACAATATCGGAATTGATACAGTGTATATGGAGTATTCCATTAATAGTGGTGCTGCGGTACGTAAAGGCTTCACCAAGGTGCCTGGATTATCCTTTAGTTATACGAATAGTTTTGAGTTTGCTGCCGGCTTATTGAAGGCGGGTGATGTCGTGAAATACCGCATAATTGTAAAGGATAAGGCCAAAACAACAAACACCGTCACCCTCCCAGCTACAGGCACTTATGATTTCACGGTCTTAGGTTTACAATCCGTAGCGACCAATTACAAACAGAATTTCGATACACCTCCTAGCACGGATTTTTATTTAAAAGGCTTCTCTTTTGCTCAGCCAGCTGGATTTAGTTCAGTTGGTTTACATTCGGCACACCCCTATGCGGATGGCTCGGAGGAATCCTATAACGGGGCTGGTGGTTCTGACAAGTTTACGAATAATGATGCCATTCTGTTGAAACCGATAACTGTTCGGGCAGATACAGCGAGAATGTATTTCGATGAGGTGGTGTTAGTAGAGCCAGGTGAATCAGGGGCGTCCTTCTTGAATCAGGACGGTT
>JAURHT010000151.1 GCA_030833145.1 Aquirufa sp. | reverse complement strand
TGTGACTCGAGGTGAATTTGCGGAACAGGCGGCGGCGCTCCAACAAGTACAGTTGAAATTAAGCGAGATCCTGTCCAAACTGCCGCAATAAATTCCTACCTTTGTCGCTTAAATTCATCGTTATGCTACAAAGGCCCCGTAGAAATCGTCAAAGTGCTGTCATTCGTGATATGGTCGAGGAGACTCGCTTGTCGGTGAAAGACATGTTATTCCCACTATTTGTTCAGGCTGGTTCGGGCAAAAAGACGCCAATCGTCTCTATGCCGGGAATTAATCGCTATTCTGTTGATTTATTGTTAAAGGAAATCGATGAATGTGTCAATTTAGGCATTCGTTCTTTTGCTTTATTTCCGCAGGTGGAGGAGTCATTAAAGGACTCCATTGCCTCTGAAAGTCATCGAAAAGGCTCCTTATATTTAGAAGCGATTCATGCGGTTTCGAGCCGTTTTCCAGAGATTTCTTTGTTGACCGATGTGGCCATGGATCCATACAGCTCGGATGGGCATGATGGTATTGTAAAAGATGGTCAAATTTTAAACGACGAAACGTTACCGGTTTTGGCTAAGATGGCGATTGCCCAAGCGCAAGCGGGCTCTCGTTTGATAGGTCCATCGGATATGATGGATGGTCGGGTTGGTTATTTGCGCGAAGCGCTGGATGGCGCGGGATTCTCTCAGGTGGGAATTATGGCTTACACGGCCAAATATGCGTCTGCATTTTATGGTCCGTTCCGGGATGCGTTGGAGTCGGCACCTAAATTTGGGGATAAAAAAACATACCAAATGAATCCTGCGAATCGTCGGGAGGCTTTAATTGAATTGGAATTAGATGAGGCGGAAGGTGCAGATTTTCTGATGGTTAAACCGGCTTTGGCCTATTTAGATATCATTGCTTTGTTACGTGAAAATAGTCACTTGCCGATTGCCGCATATAATGTTTCGGGCGAATACGCGATGATTAAGGCAGCTGCTCAAAATGGCTGGCTGGACGGCGAGAAGGCGATGTTGGAAAGTTTATTATCGATTAAACGGGCAGGCGCTCAGGTGATTCTGACGTATTTTGCCAAAGAATTTGCTCAATTAAATCAAGCGTAATATGTCAACCGATCGCTACATGCAACGGGGAGTTTCGGCTTCTAAAGAAGATGTTCATAAAGCCATTGCCAACCTAGATAAGGGATTATTTCCACAGGCTTTCTGCAAGATTTCACCTGATATTTTGGGAGGAGATGCTGATTTTTGCAACATCATGCATGCGGATGGAGCGGGAACAAAGTCGTCTTTGGCCTATTTGTATTGGAAAGAAACGGGTGATATTTCGGTTTGGAGGGGCATTGCACAAGATGCGGTTGTCATGAATACGGACGATTTGATTTGTGTGGGGGCGACGGACCAAATGTTACTTTCGAGTACGATTGGTCGGAATAAGAATTTGATCCCCGGGGAAGTGATTGCCGAGATTATTAATGGGACCGAAGAGGTGTTGGAGATGTTGCGGGAGAATGGGTTAGGCATATATAGTACGGGAGGAGAAACGGCTGATGTGGGGGATTTGGTGCGGACGATTATTGTCGATAGTACGGTGATTGGTCGGATGAAACGTTCGGATGTGATTTCGAATGGCAATATTCAGGCGGGTGATGTAATTATTGGTCTAGCATCTGACGGTCAGGCGACCTATGAAAAGACGTATAATGGCGGTATGGGAAGTAATGGATTGACATCTGCGCGCCATGATGTGTTGGGAAATTACTTAGCTGGCAAATATCCGGAGAGTTTTGATCCATCGGTTCCATCGGATTTGGTTTATTCGGGTTCACGCTCGTTGACGGAAGCAGTTCCAAGCACGCCTTTAAATGTAGGCCAATTAATTTTGTCGCCCACGCGTACTTATGCGCCGGTTATCAAGGCAATTTTAGGCGCAATGCGCGCACAGATTCATGGGATGGTGCATTGTTCAGGAGGGGCGCAGACCAAAGTGATGCACTTTGTGGAGGGTGTTCATGTGATTAAGGACAATTTATTTCCGATTCCACCGCTGTTTGATTTGATTCAAAAAGAGAGTGGCACGAGTTTTCAGGAAATGTATAAGGTGTTTAATATGGGTCACCGGATGGAGATTTATGTAGCGCCTGAATTTGCGGAGGAGATTATTCAGATTTCAGAGTCATTTGGCATTCCTGCTCAGGTTGTGGGTCGTGTGGAGGCGGCTCCAGTTAAGAAATTGACAATAAAAAGCACGTACGGAGAATTTATTTACGACTAGTGTTTGCCTTTGTTCTAAATACTTTTTATATTTGCGACCCCATTTAAAAGGCTTTGTAAAGGTAACGACCTAGCCTCGTGGGATTGTTTCACTTAAATACATCTAAAATGTACGCAATCGTAGAAATTGCCGGGCAGCAATTTAAAGTAGAAAAAGACCGTACCGTATACACCCACCGTTTGGCGGGAGCGGAAGGCGCTGCACTGGTTATCGACAAGGTATTACTTGTTGACAATGACGGAAAGATTTCCGTAGGAGCACCCACAGTAGCTGGTGCGACTGTTCAAGCTAAAATCGTAGCACACGTTCGTGGCGAAAAGGTTTTGGTCTTCAAAAAGAAACGTAGAAAATCATACCAAAAAATGAATGGACACCGTCAAGATTTGACGCAAGTGTTAATCGAAGGTATTTCTGTTAAATAATTGAACATTAGCGTTTTATACGCATAAAATAAAACAAACATGGCACATAAGAAAGGCGCCGGATCGTCGAAAAACGGGCGCGAATCACATAGTAAACGTCTTGGCGTTAAGTTATTTGGAGGCCAAGCAGTTATCGCTGGTAACATTATCGTACGTCAACGAGGAACAGCGCACAATCCAGGTGAAAATGTAGGTCTTGGAAAAGATCATACATTATTTGCATTAGCTGATGGTGTAGTTGCATTCAAAAAAGGATTTAAAGGTCGTTCATTCGTGCACGTTTTGCCATCAGTGGCAGCGGCGGCACCTGTGGCACCGGTAGCGAAAAAAGCTCCAGCGAAAAAAGCGGCTCCGGCTGTTGAAGCTGCTGTGGCTGAAGTAGCTGTAGAAGCTGCGCCGAAAGCGAAGAAAGCTCCTGCAAAGAAAAAAGAAGCTGCTGCTGAGTAGTTTTTTGTAGATTTTTTAAGAAACCTGGTATTTTCATGCCAGGTTTTTTTATTTTTCGGAAACTTTGTCCCTAAATTAGTGGTTTAGCTTCCATAACTTACCTGTAATGCTTACTCCTCAAATCCATATTTACACTGAGTCTACGCCAAATCCGCATTCCATGAAATTCGTTTTCAATGTGGAATTGTTGCCTGAGGGTATGTCATTCGACTATACGCAACCGGCAGATGGGTTGACCAAAGAGAAAAATTCCCCTTTGGCTGTTGCGTTGTTTGGTTTCGAATTTGTGCGTCGCGTATTCATTACCACCAATTTTATTACTCTGACCAAAACGGAAAGTGCAGCTTGGGAGGATGAGTTATTTGGGATTAAGCAGTATTTGAAGCAATATTTTGCCGAAAAACGTCCCGTTTTTGTTTTGCCTGATTCTGTGATCAATGAGGAGGGTGTTTCTGATACCGAGATCATCGGAAAAATCAAACAAGTGTTAGAAGAGTATGTACGCCCTGCCGTTGAATCAGACGGAGGCGCTATTTCATTTCATTCGTTCAACGAAGCCTCTAGACAAGTGAAAGTTTTGCTACAAGGCTCTTGCTCGGGTTGCCCTTCATCGCAAATGACCTTAAAGGCCGGTATCGAGACGCTGATGACACGCATGATTCCGGAAGTGAAGGAAGTAGTTGCGGAAGGCGTTTAATAGCTGTCGTGCTACAAAAATTCCAGGATATCCGTTAACTGTTCCACCTCGCGAAATTGCGGATGAACCACTGGGTTACTAACTATTTCATGGGCCCATGTCGTATGAAAGGGCACATGCACCCCATGACCGCCGATTTCCAAGACGGGAATAATATCGGATTTCAAGGAATTACCCACCATCATGAATTCTTCTGGGGCAATATCTAGGTGTTTAATCAATTTAATGTAGTCCGCCGGCTGTTTGTCCGACATAATCTCAATGTGATGAAAGTACTTCTCCAAGCCCGAATTTTTTAATTTTCGCTCTTGATCTAATAAGTCACCCTTGGTCGCAACGACCAAGCGATATTTTCCTGATAAAGCCTGTAAACCGGTCTCTCCATTATCTAAAAGTTCATTGGGGCGGGCCACCAACTGCGTTCAAATTTCCAATATGCGTGATGTTCCCTCCGCCTAAAGCGTACCACCCGTAGTGCGAACTGCCGTTTCGACCATCGAAAGCATAAAGCCTTTTACGCCATACCCATATAGCGCCAAATTGGCCATTTCCGTTTTAAACAACTCCTGCTGCGTCTGATGCATAGGCAAAAAGTCTTCAAACAAGGAAGCAAAGGCCTCCTCACTTTCCCGAAAATAGGGTTCGTTCACCCACAAGGTGTCGTCTGCGTCGAAGGCGATTACTTTGATTTGG
>JAURHT010000154.1 GCA_030833145.1 Aquirufa sp. | reverse complement strand
TAATTCGACTGATATGGCTGATTTATTCTATGCGCACATTGGTGGTATGGATACGATCGCCCGTGCTTTATTGATCGCAGAGAAAATCGCAAAACACGGAGAAATGGATCGATTGAAAGCGGAGCGTTATGCGAGTTTCAATTCGGGTAAAGGAGCTGATTATACAGCTGGGAAATTAAAATTAGAAGATTTATACAAAATCGCTGTCGAAGTGGGAGAACCTGCTCAAATCTCTGGTAAGCAAGAATACTTAGAGAATTTGTTAGGCCGTTTTGTTTAAAAATACGTAATTCGAGGTATGAAAAGAATAATTTTTCTCCTCCTGTTCTTTACCTCTAGATTTATAGCGACAGCAGGGTCATCTGATCCTGCTGTTTTTTCTACCGCTAAACCCTGGGCTTATTGGTGGTGGCCGGGGAGTGCGGTAACAGAAAAAGGAATCACACATAATCTGGAGAATTTTGCCAAAGCTGGTTTTGGCGGTCTCCACATCATACCCATCTACGGGGCGAAAGGCTCAGAAGCCTTATTTCAAAATTATTTAAGTCCGGGCTGGCAAGCGAAATTTTTCTTTACGTTGAAAGAGGCGAAGCGTTTAGGCCTTGGAATTGATATGACGATGGGGACTGGCTGGCCTTTGGGCGGACCTACGATCACAGAAAAAGAAGCGGCGAAAAAATACCAATTCGTGGATGGCGTATTTACGACGGGTTTAACAGGCCAAAAAGTCAAACGCGCCGCTCCCGGCGGAGAAGGCCTCGTCCTCGATCACTTCGATATGAAGGCCTTTGCCAAATACAGCCACACCTTCGTGCCCCTTTTAAAGAAATCCCATTCGCCTTTGCGGGCTATTTACAATGATTCCTATGAGGCCTATGGGTCGAATTATACACCGGATTTATTTCCCGCTTTCCAACGATTGAACGGATATGATTTGCGTAAGCACTTCGAAGTGTTAGCTAAGAAGAAGGCGGAATCAGAGGAAGAAAACCAAATTTTTGCGGATTACCACCGGACGATGTCAAATTTGTTGCAGCACAATTTTGTCTTGCCTTTTGATCATTGGATTAATTCGATGGGCTTTACTTCAAGAAATCAGGCCCACGGTTCTCCCGGTAATTTGCTGGATATTTATGCGGCGGCGGATATTCCAGAGGCGGAGTTTTTTGGCTCGAAACCTTTCGATATTCCGGGTTACCGAGTGGATCCAGAATATGATTCCACCACGTTTGGAATTCCAGATATTCGGGCGTTGAAACTCGCGAGCTCGGCGGCGAATTTGACCGGGAAGAAATTGGTTTCTGCGGAAACGGCGACTTGGTTAGGGAATCACTTTAAGGTTTCAATTGCACAGGTGAAACCCGTGTTAGACCAAGTTTTTGTGGGTGGAGTGAATCACGTCTTTTTCCATGGTGCCACTTATTCGCCACCAGAAGTCGCTTGGCCGGGTTGGTTATTTTATGCGAGTACGAATTTTAATCCCCAAAGTCATTTTTGGGAGGCGATGCCGGCCCTGAATAAATACATCGAAAATGTGCAGATGATGTTGCAGGCGAATCCGACAGATAGTGATGCACTTTTGTATTTCCCAATGGAGGATGTTTGGCATAAAAATAATGGGTCAGGCAAATTGCATACGCTCGAATTGCACGCGAACAGTCGGGAATGGTTGAAGAATACATCCTTCGGTCATTGGGCAGGGTTGTTACAAGATAAAGGATTCTCGGTGGATTATATCTCGGATGAATTGTTGTCTGATTTGGAATTGACACCTGGAAAGACCTTTAAAACGAAGTCGGGCGGGAATTATAAAGTCTTGTTAATACCAGCGGCACATTATGTTTCGGTGGAGACATTAGAGCGTTTGGCAAAATGGGTGAAACAAGGCTATCCAGTTTATTTTCTAGAACATTTACCCCTTCATTTGAATACGTTCCATCAGACGAAAGAGGCCAAAGAACGTTGGGAGGCTGCCCGCAATGCTTTATTAATGCGCGTGCTTTCAGACCCGGCAGATCAGTTAGCTCGATTAGGTGTATCTGTTGAACCGATGGCCGCCAAGGGTTTATCTTTTATTCGAAAAAAGACTCCGAAAGGCGCCGCCTATTTTGTGACTAATTTGAATTCTCGATTCACGGAAGGGGCTATTTCATTGAAAAAATTATCCGGCAACTACGAGATTTGGGATCCATTAACGGAGGCGAAAAGCAATGGTAAAAAAGGTTCAGAGGTGTTTTTAACACTCGCCCCAGGCCAAAGTGTGATCATTCAGCCGGAGGCGAAAATTTCCGCTTTAGTGGTTCCCGCGGCTCTTAAAGTCAGAACAGAAATCGAACCTACCAATCTGCGCGTTCAGATAGGTTCTAAAACGATAGCATTGCCAGATTTTACCTATTATACCTTGCTAGATACATCGATGGCCGCTACTCCATCTGCACGATATACATTTGATGTAATCTTATCAGCTGATCAAATCGCTCAAGCTAAAATACTTCATTTAGCGGAATTGAGGGATATGGCAAAAGTCCGAATCAATGGGAAAGACATTGGTATAATCTGGTCACTTCCTTTCCAACTCGCCATTCCAGACGGAATTTTGCAAGAGCAAAATCAAGTGGAGATAGAGGTGGTTTCGAATTCAGCCAATCGCATCCGGAAGATGGATCAGCAAGGGGTGGTTTGGAAAAATTTCTATGAGATCAATTTTGTGGATATTCGCTACAAGCCTTTTGACGCCTCGAAATGGGCAGTCGAAGCAGGGGGGATGCAAGGTAAACTCTATTTTACGAATCGATGAATCCCTTTGTTCCAGCGATAACGGAGGCCTTGCGTGATCTTTCCGATGCTGAAAATGCGCATTGGATGCGCAACTACATGCGGGAGCAATACCCTTTTCTAGGGGTGAAAAAACCAGAACGTCACGAAGTATTTCAAGCGCTGTATAAGCAGTTTGGATCTACTGAGGATTGGTATGAAGTTTCTACTGAATTATTTGCCATGCCGGAGCGTGAGTTTCAATATGTAGCGATGGACTATGTGATAAAGGCCAAAAAATCCTGGGATGACCGCGTGCCCGCCTTGTGTGAACAATGGATAGGCGAGGAGTCTTGGTGGGATGTGGTGGATAATGTAGCGCCTAAGATCCTAGGGCCCTATTTCTTGCAATTTCCAGCGGAACGCGATTTCTGGATTCAGCGCTGGATGAAATCAGGGAATTTTTGGTTGCAGCGCGTTTGCTTGGTCTTCTCTTTAGGATATAAAGAAAAAACGGACACTGTTTTGCTGGCGAAAACCATTCAGGCCTTGAGTTCTTCAAAAGAGTTTTTTATTCAAAAAGCCATTGGCTGGGCGCTTCGCCAATATGCTAGAACGGATGCCCAATGGGTATTGGATTTTGTCGGAAATAATGCCCTGGCCCCGCTGAGTAAACGCGAGGCCTTGAAGCATCTGTAATTATCTCTTCTTTTTAATGATGGCTAATTCATGTGCCGTGTCGTAGTAGGAGCGCAAGTTCGACCAGTCGAACGTGTCTGCGATACTCTCCACGCGGTTACGCTGGGTGATGCGATCGCGTTGCGTTTGCTGCACGAATTTGAATAACAAATTCGCTAATTGTTCCGCCGCTTCCTGGTAGTTCTGTGACTTGCGGTTCACCACGCTCACGCCCCATTGTTCGTAATCGCGCATAATTTGCATCATATAATCCCCAAAACCCGAAAGGTCCGACGTCACCGTAGGTACCCCGCGCGCCATACATTCGAGCGGCGTATAACCCCATGGCTCGTAGTAACTTGGGAAAACACCCAAATGGCAACCGCGCACGAATTGACCGTAATCTAAGCCAAAAAGTGGATTCGTAGAAACGATAAAGTCTGGGTGGTACACCACTTTCACTTTGTCGTCCGGGTTATTCAATAGATTCGTCCGGTGTAAATTTCGGATGATATCGTCTTCTTGTTTTAACAAATGGGTAACGACCTTAGGACGCGCATTGGTCTTCCACGTTTGGACCGTTCTCCGCAAACGCATCCGCCAATATTCATCTACAAACGCATTCAAATCCGGCATCTGCAGATCACTCGACGATGCGGAGGCCTTGAATAAATGCTCACCCACCTCTTTCTCGATGGCGTGGCAGTTTTCTCTTATTTCATCTAAGACTGCTCGGGAATGCAAGACCTCTGGATCAATCGAATGATACGGTTGCTTTGTTACGAAGAACATGACTACCGTTTTCTTCGATCCCGCCTCTTTCATCTTGCGATTCAAAATAGCCAACGCATCTAGCGTAATATCGTATCCCTTATTCGAATACTCGAAACGTCCGGAGGTAAATAGGTAAAGTGTTTGATCTAGGTCAAAGGGCTGGCTCTGGAAGAAATGCCCCATCACGAAGTTCGAGATGCTCTCTTTGTATTTTGAGTGCAAGTTCTGGTGTTC
>JAURHT010000081.1 GCA_030833145.1 Aquirufa sp. | reverse complement strand
GTTCCCTTAAAATAGCTGAAACTTCATCTGGTCTTACTGATGCCATATAAAATGGAGGGGTTTAATAATTTATAAACTGATTTTTAAACTATTTATTTTGAATCAAATTTCGGGTGCAAAATTAGCTAGGAAATTTCAATATTCCCATAATTATTACAAAAAAAGACGTTAATCATAAGACTTTTTAAAGATGAGTTTTTTCTACATGATAAACCAACTGTTAAATGCCGTTAAAATTCTTGAAAAAGAGGCATTTTTGCTTATCTTCGAACCTTTGTTTTTAAATCAATTCTCTATTTTATGAAAATTAAATTTTTGACCTTTTTGGCTTGTTTGGTTGCCTTTACTTCCATTGCACAAGTGAAACCTAAAACAAAGCCTAAGTTAACGGTCTCCATTACGAAAGTGCCGGTAAAAGAATTTGCGAATCAAGTGGATTCGGTTTCTTACGCCGTAGGTGTATTAGTTGCACAGAATTTCAAGTCTCAAAAGGTAACTTTGAATCCAGCGATGGTGGCTAAAGGTTTTGAGGCAGCTACCCAAGGCGGTGCTTTGAAAATGACAGAACAAGAATGCCAAAACGTTGTTTCAGCTTATATGATGAAGAATCAAGAGGCGCAGGCCTTGGAACAATCAAAGCAATTTTTACCTAATAAGGAGGCGGGAGAGAAGTTTTTGGCAGAAAATAAAAAAAAAGATTCCATCATCGTAACTGCATCCGGTTTACAATATAAAATCATCAAATTAGGTTCGGGTCCTAAGCCGGTTGAAACTGATAAAGTGAAAACGCATTACCACGGAACATTAATCGATGGCACAGTGTTTGATTCCTCAGTACAACGCGGAGAACCGATTTCATTCCCAGTAAATGGTGTTATCCCGGGTTGGGTGGAAGCTTTGCAATTAATGCCAGTGGGTTCTAAATTCAAATTATTTATCCCTCAAAACCTTGCTTATGGCGTTCGTGGTGGTGGTCAAACAATCAAACCTTATTCGGCGTTGATATTCGAAGTAGAATTATTAGAGATTGAAAAGTAAAAACTTATGAAGAAGATACTTCCTATTTTCATCCCGCTTTCTTTATTGGTTGTTTGGTTTATGCATGGTTCTGATCTGCAGAATCAAATCAACTACCAAGAAGGTGATTTGCAACCTTCTGCTTTGCAGCGTAAAGTAGAAAGCAAGGTATTCGAAATTTTGAGCAATTACCATTACCGCAAGGTGCCGGTGAATGACTCTTTGTCTTCAAAAATATTTGATTCGTATATCAAGCAATTGGACCCGAATAAGGTATTCTTTCTAGCGGAGGATATTAATGAAATAGAAAAGTATCGTTTTGCGATTGATGAGGCGTTGAATTTAGGGGATTTGACTCCGGCGTTTCAGATTTATAATGTATATCAAAAAAGGATGAAGGATCGCTATGCTTTCATCAACGCACAATTAGATAAGTCATTTGATTTCTCGATAGACGAAAGCTATCAGCCAAACCGCGAAAAAGCGACTTGGGCAAAATCAGAAGCAGAGTTGGATGATTATTGGCGTAAAGATTTGAAGCGTCAATTATTGGATTGGAGAATAGGCGGGAAGGCTGATACTACGTCAGTACGCGAATTAAAAGAGCGTTACAAGCGGACGGAAAAATACATGGCTAAAACAAAGTCAGAAGACGTTTTTCAAGTCTTTATGAATGCCTACACAGAAAGTATTGATCCGCACACCACTTATATGATTCCTAAGGCAGCGGAAGAATTCAACAAGGATATGTCCCAAAGTTTTGAAGGAATTGGGGCTACGCTGCGTTTAGAAGGAGATTATGTGAGCATTGTGGATTTAGTTCCGGGAGGTCCAGCCTACCGAAGCAAGCAAGTGAATCCTAAAGATCGCATCGTGGGAGTAGCGCAAGGCGAAGACGGTAAATTCGTCGATATCATCGGTTGGTTTACAGATGATGCGGTGAAACTAATCCGTGGGCCTAAAGGAACGGTAGTTCGCTTGAAGATTTTACCCGCTTCCGGTGTAACTGGTTCTCCTACCACAGAAGTGCGCATCGTTCGGGAGAAGATTAAATTAGAGGAGCAGACAGCCAAGAAGGAGATTTTGTTCCAAAAACAAGGCGACAAAACCATCAAAATTGGATTAATCACCATCCCAATGTTCTACCGTGATTTCGAAGGGGCACGTAATAATGAGGCAGGCTTCAAATCGACTTCGGCCGATGTTCGCAAGTTTTTGTTAGAGTTCAAGAAAGAAGGAATAGATGCCTTGTTAATTGACTTACGGAATAATGGAGGAGGTTCTTTGATCGAGGCTGTTGATTTAACAGGCTTGTTCATCACGTCAGGCCCGGTGGTTCAAAGAAAAGAATCTACAGGCCAAATCACCCAAGAAAATGATGAGAATCCAGAGTTAGTTTACGATGGCCCCATGGCAGTTTTGATCAACCGTTTCTCTGCATCTGCTTCGGAAATTTTTGCTGGAGCCATTCAAGATTACCAACGCGGCATCATCGTGGGAGAGCAATCCTATGGTAAAGGAACGGTTCAAAGTGTGTTAGACTTAAGTCGTTTCGTTCGTTCAGAGAAAGAGAATCCGGGGGTATTGAAAATCACGTTGGAGAAATTCTACCGAATTACAGGTAGTTCGACACAGCACAAAGGCGTTAGCCCTGATTTCGCTTTGCCATCTGCTTTCTCTGCGGAGGAGTTTGGTGAAAGCTCACAACCAAGTGCCTTACCTTGGGATATGATTCGTTCGACGACGTTTACGAAGACAGGAAAAGTGAATCCAGCTACTGTGAAACAATTACAAGTAGCCTTTCAAAACCGTTTGAAAACGAAGCCTGAACTATTGAAATTGAAAGAGGATTTAGAGCGTTGGAAGAAATTAAAGGAAACAAATTCCATTGCTTTACAATACGATAAGCGCAAGAAGGAATTAGATGACCAGAAGAAAAAGCCAGATGAGACAACTGCTGTGATGGAAGTGATGGCGGGAGAGGCAGCAACGGATGTAGATGGCAAAAAAGTGGAGTCGAAAGAAAAAGACAAGCACGCGAAAGATACGTATTTGAAAGAGACGCAGCAGATTATTGCGGATTGGTTGAAAGGACCAATGGCAAGCGTAAAACCAGTGGCTAAAAAATAATGAAAGCGTTAACCGATGTATTGGTAGAATCTTCGCAACTGGTTCGAGAGACCGGCCAATGGATTCTGCAGCAATCATCGCAGTTTACGAGTTCGGACATTATCTACAAAGGAACGAATGATTTAGTTTCGTTTGTGGACCAGCAGGCTGAAGCAAAATTAAAGCAAGGTCTATCGGCTATTTTTCCAGAAGCTGACTTTATTGCGGAGGAAACTTCGTCGAATTACGACGAGGTAGGGGATGGGTTTTATTGGGTGATTGATCCTTTAGATGGCACCACGAATTTCCTACACAAATTACCCGTATTTGCGGTTTCGGTGGGTTTGATCCTGAATAAACAACCTATTCTGGGTTTAATATATGAACCGAATCGCGATGAATTATTTACGGCGGTAAAGGGCCACGGAGCGCATTTGAATGGCAAACCCATCCAAGTTTCCCCTGAAAATTTGCTTTCTAAGTCCTTATTGGCTACCGGATTTCCCTATTACGATTTCTCATACCAAGACCGCTATTTAGATTTATTGAAGGAACTAATGCGTTCCTCGCACGGTTTAAGACGCATGGGTGCGGCGGCCATTGATTTAGCGTATACGGCTTGTGGGCGTTTTGAAGGCTTTTTTGAGGCTAATTTGAAGCCCTGGGATGTCGCTGCAGGTAAAATCATTATCGAAGAAGCGGGAGGAATGGTGACTAATTTTTCAGGTGGTCAAGACGTTATTTTTACCGGTGAAATTATTGGAGCTGGACCTATATTCTCGGAATTTTTAGGAACTTTGCAGTCTAAGTGGTTTGATTAATATGGAAAACGGTATCATCTTTCTGGTATTTACTGCGGCAATCGTTTATTTAGTTCGTCTGGTTTATACTCAGTTTTGGGGTAAGAATGCAGGGAACTGTGCCAAAGGCTGTGGAACTTGCGCGGCTTCTTCCACCATCGATAAAATGAACAGTGAAAGAAGCTAATTCCGGTAAAACATTCGATTTTCAGATTATTAAACGTTTGTATGGCTTTATTCAGCCCTACCGTTTTCGCTTTTGGTTTCTGGTATTTTTGATTCTTTGTATGGCAGGAATTTCTCCTGTCGTTCCCTTGTTAATACGCTATACATTAGATAATTACTTAGGATTGACCTTTCAGTCTGATTTGTTGCGAATGCTCGGTTGGATGCTGGGAGCACTATTATTACAAACAGGATTGCAATTTTCTACGTCGTATTTAGCCGGATATTTAGGCCAAACCGTTATCCGCGACATTCGTATTCAATTGTATGAAAAGATCGTTAATCTGCGATTAGCCTTCTTTGATGCGACGCCTATCGGGCGTTTAGTAACGAGGACGGTGTCAGATATTGAAACATTGAATGATGTCTTTTCAGAAGGTTTAGCTTCCATTGCTGGTGATTTACTACAATTATTCCTGATTTTAGGGGTGATGTTTTATGCGGATTGGCGCTTGACCTTGATCATCATTGCGACAGTTCCTTTCATGGTATTTTCAACCTATGTATTTAAGGAATACATCAAGAGATCATTCAATGAAGTTCGGACGGCGGTCGCGAATTTGAATTCCTTTGTGCAGGAGCATATCTCTGGAATGTTGATCGTCCAAATGTTCCACGCAGAAAAGCAAGAATTAGCGAAATTCAACCGCATTAACGAAGAGCATCGCGATGCCAATATTCGAGGTATTTTGGCTTACTCGGTCTTTTTTCCGGTAGCTGATGTTATTGCAGCGATTGGAACGGGGCTTGTGGTGTGGGCGGCGTCCACTTATATCGTGAAAGAAGAGATGGGAGTGGGGACCTTGACTGCGTTCATCATGTTTATCAACTTGTTTTACCGTCCCATTCGAATGCTAGCGGATCGTTTCAATACCCTACAAATGGGGATTGTGTCGACGGAGCGTATTTTAACGCTCTTAGATTCAACGGATTATATCCAAAATAATGGAACCATTCAGGCGGATCACATCGAAGGTAAAATTGAATTTTCGGATGTCACTTTCGCTTATCAGGAGCCAGAATGGGTGGTGAAGAACGTGAGCTTTACCGTGGAAGCGGGGAAAACCTGTGCCATAGTGGGAGCGACAGGAGCGGGTAAATCATCGATTATAGGTCTATTAGGTCGTTTATACGATTGCCAAAGCGGAGAAATCAACATAGACGGAGTTCCTCTAACCTCTTACGAAATTGGCTCTTTGCGTAAAAATATCGCCGTTGTTTTGCAGGATGTATTCTTGTTTAGCTCCTCGATTGCATACAATATTCATTTAGGAGACGAATCCATCACGAAAGAAAAAATGGTGGAAGCCGCGAAAGCGGTGGGTGTCCATGATTTTATTCTTTCACTACCTGGTGGCTATGATTATGAGGTTAAAGAGCGCGGAGCGACCTTAAGTGTGGGACAAAGGCAGTTGATTTCGTTTGTACGTGCTTTGGTCCATAACCCGAAGATTATTGTCTTAGATGAAGCTACGTCCTCCGTGGATTCTGAGACGGAAGTGTTGATTCAGCAAGCGATTTCAACCCTTATGAAAGGACGTACGGCCGTAGTGATTGCCCATCGTCTGTCTACCATTCGGAATTCAGATCAAATTTTAGTGATGGACAAAGGCGAAATTAAGGAACGGGGTACACAGGATGAATTATTGGCTTTGGATGGTTTATATGCGCAACTCTATCATCTACAATTCAGAAAATAAACGTATCTTTGCGGGCTTATGAATTTGAAAAATAAAATACTTGTTTGTTTAATCGCCTTAATCGGTTTAAGTGCGTGTGGTAAGTTCGAGAAGTTCAGAAAGAGCGCGAGCGTAACAACGAAATACAAAGCCGCAGTCGATTATTACAAGAAGAAAGAGTTTGACAAAGCAGGAATTCTATTTGATGAGGTTTTGCCGCTATTAACAGGTGATTCTACGCAGGAAATGGCTACTTTTTATCAGGCCAAATGTGACTTCGAATTAGCTAACTATACCGTTGCAAATACCCACTTTAAGCGTTTTTCAGAGGTTTTCTCACGTTCTGAATTTGCAGAAGAATCCATTTATATGGCTGCCTTTTCACTGTATAAAGATTCACCTAATTTCAATTTAGATCAAACAGGTACTTTGTCCGCCATCAACGAATTGCAGAGTTATTTGAACAATTATCCGGATTCAAAATACCGCGAAGATTGTAGTTTGATGATCAAGGATCTTCGTAAGAAATTAGAGAAAAAAGCCTACGAAAAGGCGAAGCTGTATTACAAGACGTCACCATTTAATATTGCGTCATTGAAATCAGCCGTTATCGAGATTACGAATTTCCAACGTGATTTTCCTGATTCCGATTACAATGAGGAGATGGCCTATTTTAAGGTAGTTTCCCAGTTTGATTTGGCAAAAAGTACCATCGAATACAAACAGAAAGAGCGTTATGAGGAAGTATTAAAGTTCTATTTAGAATTTATTGATAAATACCCTCAAAGTTCTTACCTGAAAACGGCTGAAAAATGGTACACAACGAGTCAAAATGAAGTGACCCGTATCGCTAAATTAGAAGCTGAATACAAAGCATTGCAGGAAAAAGAGAAGTCGAATACTTCGAAAATTGCTACCAGCCCGCAATAGTATTTCTTAAAAATTAACGTTAAATTTGCAATCTTAAATTATATAGAGATGTCTAAGACTCCAACAAATCCATCCATCATCACACGTGATGTAGACAAGATCGCTGCTAAAACTGGTAACGTGTACGAATCAATCACGATCGTAGGACAACGTGCCCGTCAGATTTCTAGCAAGATGAAAGAAGAATTATCAGGTAAATTATCTGAGTTCGCTTCTTCTGTAGATAATCTAGAAGAGATTTTTGAGAACCGTGAGCAAATCGAAATCTCAAAATACTACGAGCGTATGCCTAAGCCGTCGGCTTTAGCTATCGATGATTTTTTAGCTGATAAAGTTGATTTCAGAAACCGCGAAGAAGGTACAACTGAAAACTAATCAACACTGATTTTAAAGATCGATCATGAAATCAATTCGATTTCTGTTGATATTCCTTTTAAGTTCTTGGGCTGTTCAAGCTCAAGAACTTTTAACTTCCATTAGTATCAGTACCGAGCAATTACAGCTCGATCAGCAGCGAGGCGGTTCTCAAGTCTACGCTGAATTACAAAGAACGATTCAGGAATTTATGAATGGCCGGAGATGGTCATCGGATAATTTTGCGTCGGAAGAAAAAATCAAACTCAACATCAATTTACTGTTAACAAAATCCTCAGCGCAAGGTGATATCGAGGCTACTGCTCGTGTGCAAGTGTTGCGTCCTGTTTTTGGCACGTCCTATGAGACTGTATTGTTGAATTTAGTGGACAAGAATTTCAATTTCAAGTACCAATTAGGCACGCCCATCACCTACAATGACAATAGTTTCTCTGATAATCTGAGTTCGTTGATGGCCTTTTATGCCTATTTGGGATTAACGTATTCTTACGATTCTTTTGGACCTCGTGGTGGAGAACCTTTCGTGCAAAAGTTGAATAATCTAACGAATCTAGCCCAAAATTCGGGTTCAGGATGGGGTGTCATCTCGGATGTACGAAGTAGAATGGGAGTTTCGGAGAACTTGATTAACCAAAACCTGCAACCGATGCGGGATGTCTATTATGATTACCATCGACTCTATTTAGATAAAATGACTGAAAATCCAGATGCAACTCGTAAAGGCATTTTGGAAATCTTGAAACAAATTCGCCAGATAAATACTTTACGCCCGGGCGCTGCTAGTATTCGGGTCTTTTTTGATGCCAAATCAGAAGAAATTATTTCCCTTCTCGACGAAGCCCTTCCAGCAGAGCGCCAGCAAGCTTTTACGTATTTGAGTACGTTAGATCCGATAAGGACGGAGGCTTATCGCAGATTATTAAAATAGCCGGAGGCTATTTTAATAATCTGCGATAAAGCACAGAGTATAAAGCATAAAGAATAAATTTCGCAGTAAATTAGTCCGAAGAATAAAAGAGGTTTTTTGATTGAAATTCTCGAACCTGAAATTTTGTTTGGCTGAGAGTATTTTAAAAAGCAATTCAGAAAATTATTGCGCAGCACAATTTTCAAATTGGTATTTAAAATACCTCAGCTTAATTCTTGTCCGGTGAGGATTTCAACTCAAACACCGCCACCAATTCCGTCTTATCCGTCACCTTATTCCGATTGTCAATTCGCTGTCCTAGAATCCAGGCAACCGAACCTTTGCTTAACAGAATTTGGGTGTTTTTCTTAATGGCTAATGGCACTTTCTTATCCGTAAGGAAGTCGGAGATTAATTTCTTCTGATTCATTCCTAAAGGGCAAAACCAATCACCTTCTTGTACTTTGCGAATTTCTAGAGGAAAATCTAATGTATCTGCATCTAAGCAAGCCACATTAGGATCAGTAATTGCTTTCCAGTCTGCGGTTCGTTCTTCAATGAATATGTGCAGTTCTTGATTTCCGATTTGAATCACCTCATCTTC
>JAURHT010000242.1 GCA_030833145.1 Aquirufa sp. | reverse complement strand
TTAATCTGAACCTATGTGGAGTTTTCAAAAACTAAATAATTGGACGGGTTGGGGAGTTTTCTTCATCGCGTTGTTGACTTATACCTTGACGGTGGAGCCTACGGCCTCTTTTTGGGACTGTGGAGAGTTCATTGCTTGTGCGTACAAATTGCAAGTACCTCACCCTCCAGGAGCGCCCTTATTCCTTTTGTTAGGTCGCATGTTCTCTCTTTTAGCCTTAGGTGATGTGACCAAAGTGGCATATTGGGTGAATATGATGTCCGTGGTGAGTAGCGCTTTGACTATTTTATTCTTGCATTGGACCATCGTGATGATCGGTCGTAAGATGATAAACAAGTCGTTTGAGGAATTGAATTCGAATGAACGTTTTGGTCTATTGGCCTCTGGGGTGGTGGGATCGTTGATTTATACCTTCTCTGATACGTTTTGGTTCTCTGCCGTGGAAGCGGAAGTGTATGCGATGTCTTCTTTCTTTACAGCGATTGTAGTTTGGGCAGCCTTTAAGTGGGAATTAGTGGAGGATAGAGCTGCATCGAATCGTTGGATCTTGTTCATCGCTTATTTAGTAGGTTTATCTATTGGAGTCCACTTATTGAACTTAGTGACTCTTCCTGCCTTAGGATTATTGTATTATTTCAAACGCTATGACAAGCCTACGCTTACTGGAGGAATCATTTCGATTTTTGTTGCCTTATTCATTTTAGGTGTTATAAATGCAG
Organism: Aquirufa sp.; assembly: GCA_030833145.1. Next base: position 1,860 of record JAURHT010000242.1, on the reverse strand, counting down.
GAATCATCCCAGGTTTACCAAGTCTTGCCTTCGCTTTCGAGTTGACTTTCGTGAATACATTAGGCTTTTCCTATGGAACAGGGGCCATTGTATTCTTGATTGTATTAATTGCTGCAGTGGTTTTTGGCATTCGTTATTCGTATGCGAAAGGTAAAGAGGTGCTGAATGTAGCGCTATTCTCTTTTGTCTTCTTGTTAATTGGTTATTCTACTTACACGGTTGCTTTAGTGCGTTCTGGCTATAATACGCCCATTAATGAGAATGATCCTAGCAATATCTTGAACTTCTTAAAATATTTGAAGAGAGAGCAATATGGCGAGCGTTCATTAATCTATGGTCCTGTTTATACAGCTGAAGTGACTGGTTATAAAGAAGGTGCAGAAACGCCTATTTATAAGATGAAGGATGGCAAATACGTTGAATACACGAAGAAGCCTGTGTATGAATATGATAAGTCCCAAATGATGTTATTGCCTCGTGTTTATTCGACTCAGGCCAATCATGTGAAGTTATATCAAGAAATGCTGGGAATTCCGGCGGGTGAAAAACCGAGTTTTGGGAAGAATCTAGAGTTCTTATTTACGCATCAACTAGGCCACATGTACATGCGTTATTTGTTGTGGAATTTTGTGGGTCGTGAAAGCGATTTCCAAGATGCTTGGGCCATTAATACGTTCGAGGATTCATCGAAATTACCGGATATTCTGCGCAACAACAAGGCGAGAAACAATTACTATTTCTTACCGATTATCTTCGTGCTTTTAGGCTTCTTCTATATGCTTCGCAAGAATGACAAGGATCTTTTAGTAACGATTTTAATGTTTGTCTTAACGGGGGTAGCCTTGACGGTTTACTTGAATTCTCCGCCTACAGAACCTCGGGAGCGTGATTATATCTTCGTAGGATCGTTCTATTTTATGTCGATTTGGGCAGGTTTTGCGGTGATGCAGATTTTGGAATTTATTCAGAAGTTTGTGAAAGCAGATAAGGCCAAATGGGTGATTGTCGCTGTATTAGGCTTAACGGCTCCTGCGATTTTAGCACAACAAAACTGGGATGATCATGATCGTAGTGGTCGTGTGCACCAGATTGATTTTGCCAAAAACCTCCTAAACTCCTGCGCTCCTAATGCGATTCTATTTACGGGAGGGGATAATGATACGTTCCCGCTTTGGTACGTACAAGAAGTAGAAGGTTTCAGAACGGACGTTCGTGTATGTAATTTGTCCCTTTTAGGTACAGACTGGTACATCGATCAAATGAAGCGCAAGACCTACGAATCTCAACCATTGCCGATTCTTTTATCGAAGGATCAATTAATGGAAGGCGTGAATGACCAGATTTTATACAACCCGAAACCAGGTTTAAATGCGATGTCTTTACCGGATTATTTGGACTTATTACATAAAGACAGCCCATCTATCCAGGAGCAAACGCAATTAGGAGAGACTATTAATACGCTTCCTACGGACTCTGTGGTGATTCCTGTTGACATCGCAGCGGTAGCTAAATCAAACTGGTTCCCTAAGCAGTTTGTACCGTATATGTCGCCTGCTTTAGGTTGGAAATTACCTTCGCATAACATCTACAAAGGTGAATTGATTCAGTTAGAAATTATCTCAAACAACGCGTTGTCTGGATGGAAACGTCCGATCTATTTCGCGTCGACTTTACCGAATGACCAGTATTTAGGTCTAAAGGAATCGATGCAATTAGAAGGTTATGCGTATCGTTTAATGCCTTTTAAGATTCCAGGAGCAAACGACGGCTATGTAAATACGCAAATCATGTCTGATAACATCTTGAAAAAGATGTATTGGACAGGTTTAGATAATGATAAAATCTACTACCATGGTGATT
>JAURHT010000224.1 GCA_030833145.1 Aquirufa sp. | reverse complement strand
TGATCTTTGCAGTACCTCTTCCATTATCTGTTGGTATTGGTACAGAAACACGTAATATCGGTTCAATGTACAACAGAGGTATCGAATTACAATTGTCTGCAGATTTAATCAGAACTAAGGATTTCACTTGGAATGTTGATTTAAATGCGACAAGACTAGAGAACAAGATTACTAAGATGCCTGCAGAAAGCAAGGAAATCATCGATGGTACGAAGAAATTAAAAGAAGGTAGCTCGCTATACGACTATTGGTTACGCGAATACAAAGGTGTGAATCCTGAGACAGGTGTGGCTGAGTATCGTGCTATCTCATATGTAGCATCTAACTCTAGAATTACAGCGAACGGTGATACGTTAACTAACAACATCTCTAATGCACGTTTTTGGTATAATGGCACTTCTATTCCTGACTTAACGGGTTCAGTGAATACGTCATTACGCTACAAAGGATTCTCATTAACAGCTTTAATGGTATATCAATTAGGTGGAAAAATTTATGATGGAGCTTATGCTAGTTTAATGGGTGCAGGATACCACAATGCGAAGCACGTGGATATCTTAAAGCGTTGGGTAAATCCAGGTGATATCACAGAGGTGCCTCGAATGGATGCTGGTCGTACGGCAGACTTTGATGCGGCTTCAGATCGTTGGTTAATTGATGGAAGTTTTATGAACATCAGAACAGTTACTTTATCGTATCGTTTACCTAAAACGGTATTGAACAGACTGAAAATTGATAATGCACAGGTATACGTGAGTGGTGAAAACTTCTTAATGTTATCACGTCGTAGCGGTATGAACGTTCAACAAAACTTTGGTGGAACGACTAGCAACGTGTATAGCCCTGCGAAATCATTAGTATTAGGTCTATCATTCTCTTTATAATTTAGAATCATGAAAAAGAAATATATCGTTTATTTTTCGCTTGTTTTCGCATTGTTATTTTCTTCATGCGAGGAAGCTTATTTAGATACTACGCCCACGGCGAGTATTGATGCGGGTTCAGCTTATTCTACTACCAAGAATGCATCTGCAGCCATCAACGGAATTTACCGTTCATTTATCGTACGTTATTTAAGTTCTCAAGGTCACTCGGGTCATCCAGCGATGATGATTATCCTAGATAAAATGGGAGAGGATTTGATAATCGGTACTACTGCAGGAACCAATGGATGGCATGCTAACGAAACAAGATGGGTGGCTCACCGTTCAGATGTAAATACCATGGCACAATTCCCTTGGGAAATGTATTACCGTATTATCGGTAATGCGAACATCGGAATTGCGAATATAGACAAGGCAGTAGGTCCTGCGGCGGATCGTAATGCTTTGAAAGGGGAGGCTTTAGCACTTCGTGCCTTTGGTTATTTCAACCTAGTGCAATTGTATGGAAAGCGTTATGATGCAACGGCTAAGCCTAATGCACAATTAGGTGTGCCGTTGATATTAGAGCCTACGACTCAAGGTAAGCCACGTAATACGGTAGAGGAAGTTTACACGCAGATTAACAAGGATTTAGCAGATGCTGCTGCCTTATTAACGACATCTCGTTTAAACAAATCTCACATTAACCTTAGCGTTGTAAAAGGTTTGCAAGCACGTGTTGCTTTAGTTCAGCAAGATTGGGCAAACGCCTCTAAGTTTGCGGCGGAAGCTCGTGCAGGTTATGTTCCTATGACCCAAACACAATACCAAGATGGTTTCCAAGATATCTCTAACTCAGAGTGGATGTGGGGCTTTGATCACTTAGAGGATCAGTCTGAGTTTTTTGGAGCTTACCACTCTTACAATTCATGTAACTATAACTCAACGGTTATCAGAACGTATCCTAACGTGATTAACAACTTGTTATATGCTCAGATTCCAACTACGGATATTAGATCAAAAATGTGGGTAGAAACACCTACAGCAACAAACTCAGTTGTTCCTCCAGGAGGCGTGCGTCCAAAATGGTTAAATCAGAAATTTAGATTGCCAGGCACTCCATCTACTTCAGCACAAGGCGATGTTCCTTACATGCGTGCGGCTGAAATGTATTTGATCGAAGCTGAAGCAAAGGCTCGTTTAAATGATGCAGCGGGTGCTTCTCAAGTTTTATTTGATTTAGTGAAAACAAGAGATGCAAGTTATGTAAGATCTACAAGAACAGGTGTTGCTTTAATTAATGAAATTTTATTGCAACGTCGTATTGAACTTTGGGGAGAAGGACACCGTTTCTTTGACTTGAAGCGTACAAATGCGGCCTTGAATAGAAATGGTACCAATGCCATTGCTTCTGTAGCTTTATTATTTGATGTAGCGCCAGGAGATGTACGTTGGGAGTTTTTAGTACCTCGTCGTGAGATTAATGCTAATCCAGCGATCGTACAAAATCCGTTATAATATTTTTTGTAAATTAAAGGTGGCTTAGCGATAGGCCACCTTTTTTTTGTTTAAATCACAACTATGAAAAAATCAATCCTTATTGCTGTGCTCAGCATCTTATCCTTTTCTCCTTCTTTTGCTCAGGATGAGACCTATCAATTACCTCCTAAAGCGATAGCCGATTTGCTATTAGCGAAACCAACGCCCCTTGTTCGTATCGATTCGAAAGCGGAGATTCTCTTGTTATTAGGCCGTAATTCCTATCCGACTGTGGAAGAATTAGGTCAGCCGGAGATGAAAATTGCGGGTCTTCGTTTGAACCCTTTGAACTTTTCACCTTCTCGCCAAAGTCCCATCAGCAGCATTACTTTGCAATCGATTCGCACGGGCGCAAAAATGGAAATTACGGGCTTGCCTAAAAACCTAGCGGCGGGATCTATTGCATGGAACCCTTCCGAAACGAAAATTGCCTTTGCACAAACGGAGGTGAATGGAGTCGATTTATATGTAATCGATATTGCCACTAAAAAAGCGTCCCGTGTGAATTCAGCTCCATTGAATCAGGTGGTGGGAAATG
>JAURHT010000036.1 GCA_030833145.1 Aquirufa sp. | reverse complement strand
CAATATCTGGGTGAATCGTTCTTGGCCTTTGCCAAACTGATTCGATTTAATCGATAATATCCCTAAATTAAACAGCGCTGGCACAAACGTGGGCTCTTGTTCAATTACCTCACGAAGCAGGGTAATGCCCTTCATCGGAGTGGGTGTATCTACGTAAGTCATCGCCATGTTCGATTTTACCAGCAAGTTGTTCGGGTCGATGGCCAAAGCCTTCGAGAAGTACATTCTTGCTTTTTCGCCCATTTTACTGCCTTTCTGTGCATTCAAAGCATAGGTTTGTGCTTCGAAATACAGCTGACCGGCACGCAAAACATTCGTCAAACTGGGATGCTGATCCGCATAATTCGCCGCATAAACCGCAGCAGAATCATAATGACTCGCATTCATAAAAGCACGCATCAGATTCTCTAAGGCTTTCACCTGGGAAGCATCTGTCTTCGCAGCAGTAAAAGCGGATTTCAATGCAGAAATCTCTTTAAGCTGCGCCGGAGTCAAAGGAGCAGCATGCTCTTCTTTCTCTGCGACTTTTTCCGTCTTTTCGCTTCCCGCGTCTCGGTTAGCGCCCCCCGAAGGAGTATTTTGTGTCTTTCCCGCCACATTACCTTTCGGTAATTGAAACAATAGGGCAGTTATCCCTAGGCCTGCCAGAAGAATGATCAAAAGGTTTTTTTTCATTATTCTAGACCCTTTTAGCTTTACAGCTTATTTAGTGGGGTCAGTACTCGTTTTTACTTGCTCAACAAACACTTTCGCTGGCTTAAAGCTAGGCACATAATGTGCATCGATCGTGATCGCCGTATTCTTTGAAATGTTGCGAGCGATCTTCTGCGCGCGTTTTTTGTTGATGAAGCTACCAAAACCACGAACATAAATATTCTCTTGGTTTGCTAGGTTGTTTTTAACTACTTCGAAAAATGACTCTAACGTTTCCGATACATCTTTCTTATCAATCCCTGTTTTGCTGGCAATCTCAGCAATTACATCTGCCTTAGTCACGTTTTATAATTTATTAAATGATGATTCTTAGGTAATTACAATTTCCCTTCCGTAAAAGGGACACAAAAGTAACGTTTTTCTCTCAATTCTCTAAAAATTCTTTCGAAATCAGGGTGATTTTTTTCGTAAATTTGATTTTATCCATGCAAAAAAGCCCTTTACATCCTTTTTCGGCCACTATTATGGCCTGGTATGCGGAACACCAGCGCGAGCTTCCGTGGCGGCAAACCAAGGATCCGTATGCGATTTGGCTATCGGAAATCATTTTGCAACAGACACGAGTGGCGCAGGGCTTGCCCTATTTTGAGCGATTAATCACCGCTTTCCCCACCGTTCGCGATTTAGCCGAGGCTCCAGAAGCCTCTCTTTTACGTTTGTGGCAAGGCTTAGGCTACTATTCCCGGGCTCGGAATCTCCAAAAAGCAGCCCAAATGGTCATGCGGGATTTTAAGGGTTCGTTCCCACCAACTTACGATGAGATCATTTTGCTTCCGGGTGTAGGTCCATACACTGCCGCGGCGATTGCTTCCTTTGCTTTTAATGAGGCCAAAGCCGTAGTGGACGGCAATGTATACCGGGTTTTATCACGGGTATTTGCGGTTGAAACAGATATCGCGTCTTCTGCGGCGCGTGGGGTTTTTACTTCACTAGCCCAATCATTGATTCCAACGCAAGATCCAGCGACCTTTAATCAGGCCATCATGGAGTTTGGGGCCTTGCAATGTACGCCGGCGCCGGATTGCTCGGATTGTCCTTTGCGTGTCTCGTGCGCGGCTTTAAGTTTAGGTCGCGTAGCCGAATTACCCCTAAAGTCGAAAAAGACGAAGGTTAAAGAGATAGAAATGAATTATCTGGTCATCGAGCAAAATGGCCAGCTTTTAGTGCGAGAGCGGACAGAAAAGGGTATTTGGAAGGGATTGTGGGAGTTTTATTTGATCGAAGATGCTTGCGATTGGTTGCCTTTTCAGCGCCAAGCGCTGAAGTCCCCTCCGGTGCATCTTTTAAGTCACCGAAAAATTAGATGCGATGCTTGGTATGTTCAAGTTCCTGATAATTTTGAATTGGAAATTCCGGAAGGATATGGCTGGATGAGCCCCTTAGAGTTCGAGAGCAAAGGAAAACCCGTTTTGCTTTTGAACCTAATAACTGATAATTTAGATTGTCCTATTTTACAAGACATTTCGCCCACGTACCTTTAGGCAATGCAAGGAGCCTTGCTGAGCTAACCCTTTAAACGACAAATCATTATGGCTGGAGTAAACAAAGTTATTTTACTAGGAAATTTAGGTGCTGACCCAGAGGTTCGCGCCCTACCTAGCGGTGTAAAAGTGGCAAACATTAATATTGCGACCTCCGAGTCGTATACCGGAAAGGACGGACAAAGAGTAGACCAAACCGAATGGCACCGCGTAGAGCTTTGGGATAACCTAGCGAACATCGCAGAACAATATTTGAAGAAAGGAAACCAAGTCTATATCGAAGGAAAAATTCGTTCCGAAGAATGGCAAGATAAAAACGGCGCAACCGTTCGTGGTTACAAAGTGCGTGCGACGTCGATCAATTTAATCGGGGGCCGTAACGAAGGGTCGCCAGCATCTACTCCAGCAGCCGAAAGACCAAAGCCTGAAGCAGTTTTAGCCGGCGCTTCGAAGACCGATCCATTTCCACCGATGATGGAAGAGGGGGACGATCTACCATTTTAAATTTTTGTTACAAAAAAGGGGATATCGCATTTCGTATTCCCTTTTTTGTAAATTTGCATCGATCAGTTCACCCAAATATGGACCCAGACCCCTTACCCAATCTGTTTTTACTCGCCTTGGAGCCCTCCATTAGTGTGAGTTCGTTTGCGCTTATATCCTTCGTTTTAGTGGCTCTATTGTTCCTTTCGGCTGTTTTAGCTGGATCGGAGGTAGCGTTCTTTTCCCTTAACGCGGACCAGCGTATCAGCCTTCGCGAAAGTGAGGTGAACAGCGAGAAAAAGGTGAGCAATTTGCTCGATAAACCCCAACAATTACTGGCTACTTTGTTGATTTCCATCAACTTTGTCAATATTATTTTCATTACCCTAGCGAATTATTTGACCTCGATGGTCCTAGGTCAGCAGTCAATGGAGACCTTGCTCGTGACCTTGTTTTTATTGTTTGGGGTGACGTTCATTATCACGTTTTTTGGAGAATTGATTCCCAAAGTTTGGGCGCAACAGAATAACCTGAACTTCGCCCGCTATTCTGCGCCATTAATCGGCTTCTTGAGTTTTGTGTTTTCTCCTCTTTCTAAAGCGCTTTTAGGAATCTCCGGCTTGATCGAGAAACGCGTAAAGAAGAAATCCTATACGCTGACTTCGCAGGAATTGAATCAGGCGTTGGAAATTACGACGGATGAGAACACGAGTGATCGGGAGAAAGATATTTTACGTGGGATCCTGAATTTTGGGAATATCTCCGTGAAGTCTGTGATGCAGGCAAGGCGCGACATTGTGGCCTTCGATACGAGCATGAATTTCCACGAATTAATGGACCTTATCAATAAGAATGGCTATTCGCGCGTTCCCGTTTACAACGAGACCATCGACAAGATCGAGGGGATTTTGTACATCAAAGATTTACTAAAACACATCGATCAGGACGAGAAATTCGACTGGTTGCCCCTTTTACATACGCCGTTCTTCGTGCCAGAAAACAAGAAAATCGATGATTTACTCTACGATTTCCAAGAGAAAAGGGTGCACATGGCCATCATCGTGAATGAATACGGCGAGACCGAAGGGCTTGTAACGATGGAGGATATTATCGAAGAAATCGTGGGTGAAATCAACGACGAGTTCGATGAGGTGGAAGCCGATTACAAGAAAATAGGCGATAACATTTATGTGTTCGAGGCGAAGACTTCGTTGAATGATTTTTGCCGCGTATTTGAGATCGAGGCCGCTTATTTCGAGAAGGCCAAAGGCGAAAGCGAAACGCTAGCCGGATTGATTATCGAGCTTTTTGGTCGTATTCCGAGTGCAGGAGAGGAAATCGAATTCGAAGACTTCACCTTCAAGGTTCAATCAGTCGATACGCGCCGCATTAAGAAGGTGCGCGTAACACAACGTGTTTCAGCAGACCAAGACGATTCTCAGAATTAAGTTACGATCATTAGTTTCGCAAAGCTCAACAAGAGCGTCTTCTCGCCTACTCCTTTTTCAAAATCAATCACCGCTTTGCGCTCCGCGCCATTGACTTCGATGCGTTTGATGAGGCCGAAACCGAATTTAGCGTGTTCGACTTTTTGGCCGGCTGCTAAAGCTAAGGCATCCGTGGCCTGGAAGTTTGCCGAAACCACGTGCTGGCAATTCGTATTCGTTGGTGGTTTTTGAATCAATTGTGCTGCCGATGGAGCTGGTTTCGCAGTAAAGCCGGTCTTTTGAACTGGACGGAAGCTTGAAACTTCTTTGCGCGCGCCGGCTGGTTTTGCCATCTTCACAAAGTTCGGATCTAATTCATTCAAGAAACGACTCGGCTCACACGCTTTCAAACGACCAAACTGGTAACGGGATTCCGCATACGAGATTTGTAATTTCTTTTCTGCCCGCGTCACAGCCACGTAGAACAAGCGGCGCTCCTCTTCTAGGTCCTGCTGGGATTGCAACATCATTTGAGATGGAAATAAATCTTCCTCTAATCCCACTAAGAAAACGCGGTTGAACTCCAAACCCTTCGCCGAGTGAATCGTCATCAAAGTCACCTTATCGCGATCCGCCGGATCTTCATCCGCATCCGCATTTGTTAACAAGGAAACCGATTGCAAGAAGGTCGCCAGTGATTTGTCCTCGTTCTCCGGATTGTCCACGAAGGACTTGATGGCATTCAGTAATTCTTGTAAGTTTTGGTAGCGCGCAAGGCCTTCTACCGTCTTGTCCTCGTATAATTCGCGCAACAAACCCGACGCTTTCGCCACGTGGTTCGCCACCTCATAGGCATCTTTTTGTTCGACCTCCACCATCAATTTGAAGGACTTAATCAAATCTGAGAAAGCCTCGATCCCGGCACTTCCGCGAGCCGCCTGGAATTGGGAGATATTCGAAACCACGTCCCAAATAGGCACATTATTCTCTGCCGCTGTTACAACAATCTTTGCGATGGTTGTGTCACCGATACCGCGCTTAGGCAAGTTGATGATGCGTTTGAATGCCTCCTCATCGTTCTGGTTCACCGTAAAACGCAAATAACCAAGCACGTCTTTAATCTCCTTGCGTTGATAGAAAGAAACACCCCCGATGATGCGGTATTTGATATTCAAGCGTCGTAGGGCCTCCTCAAATGAACGGGATTGGGCATTCGTGCGATATAAAATGGCGAAGTCAGACCAGGTGAGATTCTCTTTTTGAGCGGCTTCGAAAATCGCAGAAGCAATCATGCGGCCTTCCTCATTATCGCTGGAAGCGCGGATGATTTCGATGTCATCGCCATCCTCATTTGAGGTGAAAACGTCTTTCTTTAATTGGTTTTTATTGCGGGAGATAATCGAATTCGCGACGGCCACGATGGCCTTCGTGGAACGGTAATTCTCCTCTAACTTAATGGTCACTAAATCCGAATAATCACGCTCGAAATTCAAGATATTCTGGATATCAGCACCGCGGAAGGCATAAATGGACTGGGCATCATCCCCCACGACACAGATGTTGCGGTTCACGGCGGACAATTTCTTTGTGATCAAATACTGGGAAACGTTCGTATCCTGAAACTCATCCACCATCACGTGTTTGAACTTGTGTTGGTATTTATTCAATACGTCCAAATGGTCACGGAAGAGGATGTTCGTTTGGAACAATAAATCATCGAAATCCATTGCGTTTGCTGCGAAGCAACGGGCACAATAGAGTTGGTATAATTCGCCCATCGCCGGGATGCGCGCGAGGCGATCTTCTTCCGCTAAAATGGAAGAACCGGTGTATTGCGCCGGACCGATCAAGCGGTTTTTAGCATTAGAGATTCGGTTCAAGACCAAATTCACCTTGTACACTTTATCGTCTAAATTCTTCTCCTTGATCAGCGCGCGGATCAGGGATTTAGAATCATCTGTGTCGTAAATGGAGAAGTTCGAGGTATAGCCGAGGCGTTCGCCTTCGAAACGAAGAATTTTGGCAAAAATCGAGTGAAACGTACCCATCCAAATGTTCTTCGCTGCATTCCCAATCACCGTCTCAATCCGGTGACGCATCTCACCCGCCGCCTTGTTCGTAAAGGTCAAAAGCAAGATCGCAAAGGGATCCACGCCTTTCTCAATCAAATGCGCCGTACGATACGTCAGCACGCGGGTCTTTCCAGATCCGGCACCAGCGATGATCATCAAAGGACCATCAATATGTTCGACTGCTTTTCGTTGAGGCTCGTTCAAGCCAGCTAGGTAATCCATCTGTTTTGGGCTAATCTATTAGGGTTTCAAAAATACGAAATTTAGCCCGGATTTGCCCTATGAAATTAGACTTTGTAATATCTTTTTCGGGCGTCAAAAAAGAACAAAATCACCGCCCAAATCAGCACATAAATCAGCGCTCCAGCCAGCGAAGCGTTTATCTTTTCCACAAAAAGCGGCTCGATTCCTTGCGAATAAATCCAAGATGTTAGGCCTTCGTCTCCTATTTTAATCATTCCTAAAACCCGCGGGATGATTCCCGAGAAGAAAAACACGAGCATCGGGTTCATCCCGAAGATCAAAACCGGCTTCCAATAGCGATCCGCGATAATCGCCGAATGAACTGTCGCCTGCAAAACGCCGAGCAACAACAGATCCCATCCCGCCGCCACAAGAACGTAAGAACTCGTCCACAAAGCTTTGTTGATGGGAAAATACCAACCCCAGACAGTCCCTGCCGCCAAAGCGATGGCCCCAGCTGCAGCCAAAACCGAAGCCTTCGGGCTCGACTGCAGATACCTCCCCGCAAACAAACCCGCTAATCCCGTCGCTACCGCTGGCAACGTGCTGAGGATTCCCTCCGGATCCCAGGTTCTCGAAGTCGCCCATAACTGTCCGTCTAGCAAGTAATTATCTAACCAAGCCGCCAGATTCCTATTCACCTCCAAATTCGCCGCACCGATACCCGGCACCTCGACAAAATGCATCAAGGCCCAATAGCCTACAAGACTCCCGATAAATATACCGATCTGCACACGCAAAGAAGTATACGCATGCAATAAACTGACTAGCAAATACACCACCGCAATCCTTTGCAATACCCCCGGAATACGCACATGCTCGAAATCAGTTAAACCGGAGAAACACAAACCAATCAGCAGCACAAAAGCTGCCACGGCCACCCAAAACTGCCTCCGCAAAGGATAATCACCTAAAAAAGCCACCGTGGCTAAGGCCATCGCGAGCAAACGTAATACCAGGGTATAGTCGCCAGCTTTGATTTTGGAGAAAAAACTCAGCGACAAGCCTAACAAAAAGATCCGCAAGGCGCGTTTAAATATTTTCAACAATTGATCCTCCGAGGGCTTCGATAAGACCGTGGAAATTCCCACGATAAACAGAAAGGACGGGAACACGAGGTCCGTCAGCGTATAGCCATGCCACTCCGCGTGTTCTAAAGGGGCATAAATATGTCCCCAATCCCCCGGATTGTTCACAATCGTCATCAAGATGACCGTGAGTCCACGAAAAATGTCAATCGATAAAAGCCGTTTGTTCTCCATATTAATGATGACCCGCATTTTTCTCGCCCGCGGAAATGGCAATAGGTAATTTGTTCTCCTTCGTAGGCAAAGGACACGTAGCGAAAGGCGTGAACGCGCAGGGCGGATTATAGGCCTTATTAAAATCCAAAGTCACGGTTCCATCCGGATTAAATCCTTTCGTATCCAAGAAACGGCCCGCTCCATACGTTGTTATTTTATTCGTTGCATCGCCAAAAACAACAAAGAAATCCTCCTTCGTCTCCCCCGGACCCGCCTCTAGGCGATAAGTCTTCCCGTCCACCTGGAACTCTAATAAACCGGGAGAATCCTCTTGGTACGAACGACCTGTGATGTCGATGATGGTCACTTTTTTGCCGACCGTGGGAATGAATTTGGCCTTGATTTTCCATTTAGCGTCTGCCGTAAAATGATCAATTCCGTGGAAGGCTTTCAGGTAATCACCCTCTAAATCGCGTAGGCGAATCGCGTATTTATCGCCGCGTTTGATGATAAACCAACGCAAAGATTGATGACTAATAACCTTGGTTTTGCCGTCTATAGAATAGATGACCTCGTTATTATAAAGTACTTGATTATTTTGTAAGATGACCTTGCCTAAAGATGCCTCCGCGTGTGGAAAGACAAAATCATTCGATTCCGCACCACCGATGGTGTTTTCTCCCTCTTTCAACCAAAACAACCCCGCTAGGTTCAACCAACCGGTTTCGGATTTAAGACTAGCCTCTCTTTTGGCATAAAAATCAGCATAATCCTCCTGGGAACGCGCTGTGAACGCTAACAACGTGAGGCACAAAAATAGGGTCTTTTTCATAGCGGGATATTTGCTTAAAAATACTAAATTACCTTAGAAATATACCCAATGAATCCGCAAATCTACGAACTTGGCGACAGCGCACTGACGATTGAATTCGGCGACGAAATCAGCGAAAACGTGCACCAAGAAGTGATGAAGCGGTTTTATCAGTTTCAATCCTTTCCCTTACCCGGAACCTTGGATTTAATTCCAGCCTACGCTAGCTTGACGATTGTGTTTGATTTAGGGGTGGTGGCGAGTCGCTTTGAAGGTTTGGCAGGAATGAAAAACCTCATCGAACAAAAACTGGCTGAAAATTTTACGGCGGTAATTCCAGAGGGTCGCCTGCACGAAATTCCATGCGAATACAAGGGTGCCGACTTAAGCTTTGTGGCGAAAAGCTGCGGACTTAGCGAACAAGAAATCATCCGCATTCACAGCGAAAAAGAATACACCGTTTACTTCCTAGGCTTCCTACCGGGATTCGCCTATATGGGAACAACCGACGAGCGAATTACCGTGTCTAGAAAATTGACGCCCGCTCCCATACAACAGGGAGACATCGGATTAGCCGGCAACCAAACCGGCATCTACCCCAGCGCCTCTCCCGGCGGCTGGCAGATCATCGGACGGACGACGACTATTCCCCATTTCAGAGCGGGCGACCGTGTTCGTTTTATCCCCGTCACCGTATGAAGCTGATCAAAAAAGGTTTATTGGATACGTGGCAGGGCCTACCCATTTATGGTTTGCAGCACGAGGGTATTCCACCCGGAGGAGCAATGGATACGTTTTCACTACAGATCGCGAACGCGCTCGTAGGAAACGACGTGTACGACAAGGCGCTAGAGATACACTTTCCAGCAGGTGTTTACCAGTTCGAGACGAGTACGTTGATCGCCATTTGTGGCGCTAACTTCACGGCCTGCGTAGATAACGTGGAAGTTCCCATGAACCAGCCCATCAAGGTTCCGCCCGGAGCCATTTTGAGTTGTAAAAAGCCGGTTTCAGGCCAAAGAGTCTACGTCGCTACCAGAGAACTGAAAGACGAACAGGTTTCCCGCGTGAAGATTTTGCCCTGGTCGATGAATCCAGAAAATGTGTTCACGGATGAACCGATCAGGATTTTATGTGGGCGGGAATGGGATCAGATTAAGGCCTGTTCTCAACAGCTGGTTTTGAGTAAATCGTTTGCGATTTCTCCCACCTCGAACCGGATGGGTTATCAATTGATTCAGGAACCGCTGAAAATGGCTTCTCCTGCGACGATGTTATCTTCCGCGGTCACCGCTGGAACGATTCAATTATTACCATCGGGTCAACTGGTGGTGTTAATGGCGGGACATCAAACGACGGGTGGCTACCCGCGTTTAGCGCATGTGATTTCAGCGGATTTACCGCGTTTAGCCCAAAAAGGTGCTGGCGATAGCCTCCGCTTTTCATTAACGGATGCAGTTACGGCAGAATACGAATGGATTCTTGTCCAAAACTACCTACAACAAGTTCGAAATGTGTGTGCGCTGAAACTACGTCAGCATCGATTCGATCACCACTAATTCATCGCGTAAACGCGCCGCTAATGGGAAGTCGAGGTCGCGCGCCGCTTTTTCCATCTCTTTACGAATGGTTTCGGATTGCTTTTTGAGCTCCGCTGGCTTCATATACGCTAATAATGGATCTGCGGCGACTGGCGCTTGATCCGGATGAATCGTGTAATTCTTCGTGGGTTTCGCCATTCGATCCGCGATGGAGGTTTGCTCCATAATCTCGTCGTGCGAACGCCAAATTGTTTTAGGCGTAATGCCGTGTTTCTCGTTGTAGGCCATTTGGATGGCGCGGCGGCGGTTTGTTTCCGAGATCGCGAGCTCCATCGAACCTGTAATCTTATCCCCATACATCAACACCTTGCCATTTTCGTTACGCGCCGCACGACCGATGGTCTGAATCAGCGAGCGAATGTCGCGCAAGAATCCTTCTTTGTCCGCATCCATAATCGCGACCAAAGAAACTTCCGGTAAGTCCAATCCCTCTCTTAATAAGTTGACCCCCACTAATACGTCGATGACACCCAGACGTAAATTGCGGAGGATTTCGACCCGTTCTAGCGTTTTCACTTCCGAGTGAATGTATTGGCATTTGATCCCCACGCGGTCGAGGTATTTGGATAACTCTTCGGCCATCCGTTTGGTTAAGGTCGTGATTAAAACGCGTTCGTTTTTCTTAATGCGGTCGTAGACTTCTTCGAGTAAATTATCGATTTGGTTTTTCGTAGGACGCACCTCGATTAAAGGGTCCAAAAGTCCAGTAGGGCGAATAATCTGCTCGACCACGACTCCCTCCGAGCGGCGTAATTCATAGTCGGATGGGGTGGCGGAGACGAAGATGGTTTGGCCGATGAGGTCTTCAAATTCGTCGAATTTCAAGGGGCGGTTGTCCATGGCAGACGGCAAACGGAAACCGTATTCTACCAAAGATTCTTTGCGAGATCGGTCGCCGCCGTACATCGCGCGGATTTGAGGCATCGTGGCATGGCTTTCGTCTACCACCATCAAGAAATCGTCTGGGAAGAAGTCCAATAGGCAGAAAGGGCGCTGGCCGGATTTTCTTTGGTCAAAATACCGGGAATAATTCTCAATCCCCGAACAATACCCTAGCTCGCGCATCATTTCTAAGTCGAATTCCGTGCGCTGCTTTATGCGCTCGGCTTCGGTCAGGCGACCCTCGCGACCGAAATAGGAGATCTGGTTCACTAAATCTTCCTGGATATGGGAGATGGCGTTATTCAAGGTTTCGCGTCCCGTCACAAACAAGTTCGCTGGGAAAACGGCCACCATCGTCTCCGAAGAGATCTTCTTCCCCGTCCAGGGATCGATGCGGTGAATCTCCTCGATCTCATCGCCAAAAAACACAAAGCGATAACCGAAGTCAGCGTAAGCCAAGAAAATATCCACCGTGTCGCCTTTCACCCGAAAGGTACCGCGCAAGAATTCGCCCTCGGTCCGCGCGTAGAGAATCTCCACCAAACGGAACAAAAACTGGTTGCGCGAGATGATGTCTCCCACGGCGACGCGCATGATGGAATTTCGGTACTCGTCCGGATTCCCCATACCGTAAATACAGGAAACGGAGGCAATCACGATAATGTCGCGGCGGCCAGACATCAACGAAGAGGTCGTCGCCAAACGCAATTTTTCAATCTCCTGGTTAATCGAGAGGTCTTTTTCTATGTAGGTTCCCGTGGAGGCGATGAAGGCCTCAGGCTGGTAATAATCGTAGTAGGAGATGAAATACTCGACCGCGTTTTCTGGGAAAAATTGCTTGAATTCCCCGTATAATTGGGCGGCGAGGGTTTTGTTATGGCTCAAAATCAGAGTAGGTCGGTTCACCTGTTGGATCACATTCGCGATCGTAAAAGTCTTTCCGGAACCGGTTACCCCCAGCAAGGTTTGAGCGGCTTCTTGCTTATTGACTCCTTCGACTAATTGCCGAATCGCCTCCGGCTGATCGCCAGTGGGCTGGTAAGAAGAAGTAAGTTTGAAATCCATCCCGAAATATACGAATAATGGAGAGGATAAATCGGGGGGAAATACTATTTTTGGGAAAAATCAAACCTCTCTATGTTAAGACTTGCACTCATCCTCTTCAGCTTAGGCGCTTTCTCTTGTAAATCCGAAGAGCCTACGCCTCCTAAAGTGAATATTATTGATTTACCGGTGGTTCCACCTAAGGAATATACGTTTGCGACGACGCCTTTTTGGGCGGATGAATTCGAAAAAGACGGTCTTCCAGATGCGTCGAAATGGGGATATGACGTAGGAAATAGTGGCTGGGGTAATAATGAGCTCCAAAACTATACCAATGCAAACATTAAAAATGCGCATATCGAGAACGGTATTTTGACGATTGAGGCGATCAAGGAGACGGCTGGATCGAGTGCCTACACCTCCGCGCGTATCGTCACTAAAGGCAAGAATGACTTTTTATATGGTCGTATTGAGGCCAAAGCAAAGATTCCTGCTGGCCGCGGAAACTGGCCTGCGATCTGGATGCTTGCGTCTCAATCTGATTACGGTACCCAATATTGGCCAGACAATGGCGAGATCGATATCTTAGAACACGTGGGTTACGACCCAGGTGTGATGCACGCGAGTGTGCATACCAAAGCGTTTAACCATATCATTGGCACGCAGAAAACAGCCACAACAACTTTGGCTAATTGGGATACTGAATTTCACTTGTTCCGCGTTGACTGGACGCCGGATTATATTCGCGCGTTCATCGACGACAAGCAATACTTCGAATTCAAAAATCCGAAAGGCGGCTGGGAACAATGGCCTTTTGACAAGAAACAACATATCTTAATGAACCTAGCGATCGGTGGAAACTGGGGCGGACAAAAAGGCGTGGACGACACGATCTTCCCGAACAAATTCCAAATCGACTACATTCGCGTATATGCGCTAAACCCATAGTATGAAATACCCAAAAGCCGCGGAGGCATTCGACCGTTTATTAGTCATCATGGACGACCTGCGGGAGAAATGCCCTTGGGACAAGAAGCAGACGCTGGAATCATTGCGCCATTTAACCATCGAGGAGACCTACGAGCTTTCCGATGCGATCATGGAAAATGACTTGACCGAAATCCGCAAAGAGCTGGGGGATATTTTCTTACATCTTGTTTTCTACAGCAAAATCGGTTCCGAGAAAGGGGCTTTTGATGTAAGCGACGTGTTGCACGGGGTTTGCGAAAAACTCATCAGCCGTCACCCGCATATTTACGGAGATGTGGTCGCGGAAACCGAGGAGCAGGTAAAGCAGAATTGGGAGGCCTTGAAATTAAAAGAGGGGAACAAGTCCGTGTTAGGCGGCGTTCCGGGTTCATTGCCGGCGCTCGTGAAGGCGATGCGGATACAGGAAAAGGCGCGCGGAGCGGGTTTCGACTGGGAAGAAAAAGAGCAGGTGTGGGAGAAAGTGGAGGAGGAACTGGGCGAATTCAAAGAGACTTTTGTGGGCAAAGACCTCGATGCCGCGGGAAAAGCGGAGGCCGAGGGCGAGCTAGGGGACTTGATCTTCAGTCTCGTAAACTTTGCGCGATTTATTGATATTAATCCCGAAACTGCCGTAGAACGGACAAACAAGAAGTTCATCAAGCGCTTCCAGCACCTCGAAAAACGCGCGGCAGAGAATGGCCAGGCGCTTTCCGAGATGACTTTGGCAGAAATGGATATCTACTGGAACGAAGCAAAAACGCTTTAGTTCACACTAAACTGATACGCCGTTTTCGTTTTATACACCTCTCCAGGGCGCAAAACCGTGCTCGGGAAATTAGGCTGATTAGGTGAATCTGGGAAATGTTCCGTTTCTAAACATAGTCCAAAACGCTTACCATACGTCACCCCATATTTTCCAGTCAAATGACCATCTAGAAAATTTCCCGTATAAAACTGCACGCCCGGCTGGTCCGTAGAAACAGTCATTTTCCGACCCGAAACCGGCTCGTGGACCGTCGCGATTTTCGCATAAGATCCCGCCGGTTTATCCAACGCCCAGCAATGGTCATAGCCTCCGCCTAACACAATCTGCTCTGAAGAAGTGTCGTTTATGCGATCGCCTACGACGTGTGGCTTCGTGAAGTCAAAGGGGGTTCCTGTGACTGGCGTGAGTACTCCCGTCGGAATTAATACCTTATTCACGGCTACTAAACGCGACGCATCTATCTGCACTTCTTGGTTCAAGATATCGCGTTTCGCGTTTCCGCTCAAGTTAAAGTAAGAGTGATTACTTAGGTTTAATACCGTTGCTTTATCTGTGGTGGCTTCGTAGGAGATTCCTAATTCATTGTCATCCGACAAAGTATAGGTCATCTTTACGCTCAAATTGCCTGGAAATCCCTCTTCCATGTCTTTGGAAACATAAGATAAGCTTAGGCTTTGCGCGGAGGCCGCTTCCACTTTCCATACTTTCTTGTCGAAGCCGATAAGGCCGCCGTGAAGATGTTGGCCATTATTTTGGGCAGCGAGTGTATATTCTTTCCCATCCAACGTGAATTTCCCTTTCGCGATGCGGTTTCCGAAGCGGCCTACCACTGCTCCGAAGTAAGGCGTGTCTTTGATGTATTCTTGTAAAGTCTCAAATCCGAGCACCACATCTTCTACTTTTCCGTTGCGATCTGGGGTTAGGATTTTTTGGATGATGCCGCCATAGTTCATGATGTGAACTTCCATGCCTTTGGCATTCTTCAAGGTATACAAGGTAACAGACTCGCCCGCAGGCGTTTGACCGAAAGGTTTTCCGGGATTAGGCATAGCAAATAGGTTTTGGGACAAGAAAAAAAGGGCTAAAAAGCAATATTTCATAGGTTAACGAGGTTTGTGCGTTCAATTTACCACAAAAGATGGAAAATAAAATTATTCTTCGTAGCTTTGCACCCCAATTTAAAAATTGTTTCAAACTTAATTTCAGCAGGTTAGCCCAGCTTGTTGATGTAGGCGAAGTCAAAAACGATCAGCCAAACGGGCAACAAATATGTCAAAACAACCAAAAGATTTCGACTGGGATTTAGTTGAAGGAAAAGGATTCGGTGGAAACTATTCTGCTGAGCAAAAAGAAAAAATGGAGGCTGCTATCGAAGCAACCTTGAACTCGGTCACTGAGAAGGAAGTAGTGAAAGGTATTGTAGTAAGCAAGACTGACCGTGAAGTAATCATTAACATTGGATTCAAATCTGATGGTTTAGTATCTGCTTCAGAATTCCGCGATATGCCGGATTTGAAAGCTGGTGACGAAGTAGAAGTATACATCGAGAACCAAGAAGACGCAAACGGACAATTAACCTTGTCTCGTAAGTTAGCTAAGGTAATGGGTGCATGGACTAACATCGAGAAAGCATTAGAAGAAGATACGATCATCAATGGTTTCGTTAAGCGCCGTACAAAAGGTGGTTTAATCGTAGATATCTTTGGAATCGAGGCATTCTTACCTGGTTCTCAAATCGATGTGAAGCCTATCCGTGACTTCGATATTTTCGTAGGCAAAAACATGGAGGTTAAGGTGGTTAAAATCAACCACACAAATGACAACGTAGTTGTATCTCACAAAGTATTAATCGAGAAAGATCTTGAGGCGCAACGTCAAACGATCTTAACGAACTTAGATAAAGGTCAAGTACTAGAAGGTGTAATCAAAAACATGACTAATTTCGGTGTGT
>JAURHT010000295.1 GCA_030833145.1 Aquirufa sp. | reverse complement strand
TATGCAGCCCTTTTTCCTGAAAACACTTTTGAATTTGGAGTAGAAATCATTTCCAGAATCATTTCAAAACCAACTGAAACGACCATTTGCCTTGATTTAGGGCATAAATCAGTGGCGGCAGAAAATCCAATCGATAACCGAGTACGATTTATTGATAGACCTGAGTGGATATTAAAATCACAAAGCGAAGAGCATGGTATCGTAGAGGTAGGAGATAGTTCAGCTTATCAGATTGGTGAAATCGTGACTATGGTGCCTTACCACATTTGCCCAACGGTAAATTTACATTCGCATTTACAGGTAATCGATGGTGGTCTATGGGAAGTAAAAGCTAGAAACAGACGACTATGTTTTTAATCGACGCTCATTTAGACCTAAGTATGAACGCGCTCGAATGGAATCGAGATTTGCGCTCAAGCATACAAGAAATAAATGAGCGAGAAAAAGGATTAACCGATAAACCTGATCGAGGAAATGCCACAGTCAGTCTTGGTGAATTACGTAAAGGAAACATCGGTTTAGTAGTAGCAACTCAAATCGCCCGTTATGTTGCACCTGGCTCTAGTTTACCGGGTTGGAATAGTCCAGAGCAAGCATGGGCACAGACTCAAGGCCAATTAGCCTATTATAAGACTTTAGAGCGTTCCGGTGATTTACGGCCTATCCGAAATCTATCCGAATTAAAGGATCACCTCATCCAATGGGAGGAATCAAAGCAGGCCATCGGCTATATTTTAAGCCTAGAGGGAGCTGATTCAATCGTTTCATTAGAATACTTAGAAGTGGCGCATGCGTATGGTTTGCGTGCATTAGGGCCAGCTCATTATGGTCCAGGACGTTATGCACAAGGAACTAATGCCACCGGAGGAATGGGAATAGCTGGCAAAGATTTATTGCGCAAAATGATGGAATTGAATATCATTTTAGATGCGACACATTTATGCGATGAGAGTTTTTGGGAGGCGATGGAAAATCACCAGGGGCCTGTTTGGGCGAGTCATCAGAATTGCCGTGCCTTAGTGGATCATAACCGTCAATTTTCCGATGAACAATTAAATGAGATTCTTAGCCGAGGTGCCGTCATAGGAATGCCTATGGATGCTTGGATGATGGTACCGGGATGGGTGAGAGGCGAATCCACGCCACAAAATAAAAATGTGACCCTTGATACACTCATCGATCATTTAGTACACGTTTGCAGTTTAGCTGGAAATACGAACCAAGTGGGATTAGGAACAGATTTAGATGGAGGATTTGGTAGAGAACAATGTCCTGCCGATATTGAAACCATCGCTGATCTACAAAAACTACCTGATTTACTTGTAGAAAGAGGTTTCTCGGACGAAGATATCGTCAAATTTTGTCATCAAAACTGGCTTAATTTTCTGGATAAAGCCTGGGCTTAGGACTGGGGAGGAGGGCTGACGCTTGTCCACCCACCATCTACGATTAGGGTCTGACCTGTAATGTGTT
This sequence comes from Aquirufa sp., assembly GCA_030833145.1. The sequence continues at coordinate 647 of JAURHT010000295.1, read as the reverse complement.
TGGCCCTATCACTTAAAAAGAAACAAACCGCTTCAGCGATATCTTGGACGTCTGCCGGTTTGCCTAGAGGCGTCAATCGACTCCATTCTTTCAAATAATTTTCCTCTTTCTCCGTCCGCTCCGTCATCGTAGCACCTGGGGAAACTGCATTAATTCGTATTTGTACAGGAGATAGGTCAATCACTAAATTCTGGACTAATTGATTCAACGCAGCTTTTGTCATTCCGTAAGCCGCTAAATCAGGATGTGCTTGGTGACCAGTAACAGAGGAAGTCACCACAATCGACCCCGCCTTTCCAGAGCTGCGAATCGATTTTGCCACCGCTTGAATTAAAAAAAATGTGCCCTGAATATTTAAATCAAGCAATGATTTCATCGATTCTGGTGTGTAGTCCCAAAAACTCCCAAACGTCGTCACTCCTGCATTACACACACAACCGGCTAATTCACCAGGAAGCGTCTCCGCATAGGCTACTAATTCTTGAATAAAAGCTGGAGAGCTAACATCCCCAGCCTTTACATAGGTGCCTGTTAAAAGTGAAGCATCGATATCATTTACGAGTACGACATGTCCTTCAGCCATCAACTGCTGGGCAATCTGATGACCAATACCTTGTCCCGCACCTGTAACAATGTATTTTTTCATC
>JAURHT010000013.1 GCA_030833145.1 Aquirufa sp. | reverse complement strand
TAGGACGGGTGTTCACCTCTTCCCATCTCGAACAGAGAAGTTAAGCCCCGCACCGCTGATGATACTGGGATCAAACCCGGGAAAGTAAGTAAGCTCCAAGTTATTATCGAAAGACCTGCACCGAAAGTGTGGGTCTTTTTTTATGCCCTATAGTCACCAGTCGGCAGTAGGCAGGAAATAGATTATAGAGTAGAGAGCAAAGAGTAGAGATAGGGTATAAAAAAGAGGCTTCCGCCTCGTTTTTTATCCACTTAAGGAAATATTGCCCCGCGCACTAAGGTCTTTGGTCTTTGACTAGTGACTCTCGACTACTCCATTCACCATTCACCACTTACTATTCACCATCTTTACTCTATAATCTATACTCTACAAAGAGAGCACACCCCCTGAATCAACAAATTACTCTCTTGCTTTGTGAAGCCTGCTGGCAATTGAATACTTGGAATATGAACGGTTTCTAAACAAGTGGTTTGGCCACATTGATTACACTTGAAATGTACGTGATCGTGTTGGTGGTTATGTTCTCCTTGGTGGCAAAGTTCTTTGCATAGAGCGTATTTCACGCCACCATTGTCGTCCAGTACTTTATGGAGTAAGCCTTGCGTTAAAAAGGTCTTTAAGGTGCGGTATACAGTTACGCGATCGTATTGATCACTTAGTTTTTGTTCGATATCACCTTGGCTTAGCGCGAATTCTACCGCTTGAAAGGTAGCTAGTACATCAACTCTGCAGGGGGTTGATCGAAGGTCAAAATCCGAAAGTGAATAGGAAGAACTCATTTAGCCTAAATGTTCCGTTTGCAATTTGACCATATTTTGGTAAATCCCTGATTTTTTCTTCATCAATTCTTCGTGAGAACCGGATTCTACGATTCTTCCTTCTTCCATTACAATGATTAAATCGGCTGATCGAATCGTGGATAGACGGTGTGCAATGATCAAGCTCGTCCGGTTTTTCATGAGTTCCTCTAGAGCTGATTGTACCCATTTTTCGGATTCTGAATCGAGGGCACTGGTGGCTTCGTCTAGTAATAAGAACTTAGGATTTTTCAGGATGGCGCGGGCGATGGCGATGCGCTGTCTTTGGCCCCCTGATAATTTCACGCCGCGTTCGCCTACCATGGTATCCCATTTTTCTGGGAATGATTCGACGAATTCTTTGGCATAGGCTAATTCGGCAGCCGACTCAATTTCTGCTTGAGTAGCCCCTGGTTTTCCATAGGCGATGTTCTCGCGGATAGTTCCTCCGAAAAGTAACACTTCTTGTGGTACAAGAGCCACCATTTTACGCCATTCAGTAATGTCAATGTCTGCGATGGTGCGATCACCTAGCGAAATGGATCCCGCGTTAGGCTCGTAAAAACGCATAAATAATTGCGCTAGGGTTGATTTACCCGTTCCAGAAGTTCCTACAATGGCTACCTTTTGACCGGGTTCAATGGTAAAATTGATGCCTTTGATGATTTGAACGGATGGACGAGAAGGGTACGAGAACTCGAGGTTTTGTACCTTGATTTGCCCGAATGAGACTGCAGAAGCGGAAGAATCACGTGTTAAATCAATCTCAGATGGATCTCCTAAGATTTCTAAGATACGATCTGAGGCACCAATGGTCTTTTGTAATTGAGCATAAATATCACCTAAACCTCCCACGGAACCTCCGATGAAGGCAGTGTAGAAGATGAAAGTCAAAAGATCAGCCAGAATTAAATCGCCTTGGGCCACTAAAGCGGCACCGTACCAAACAACTCCTACGATACCTCCAAACAAGGCGAAGATGACAAAACTGACAAATCCCCCACGCAAGGTGGCTGCTTTCAATGCTTCGCCTAACACCTTATTCAAAGATGTAGTATAGCGATCGACTTCGTATTTTTCGTTTGTGAAGGCTTTAACGGCTTGGATGGACGTTAGGGTTTCTTCGACGATGATGTTTGTATTGGCGAGCTCGTCCTGTGCCTTTTTGGAGATCTTCCGAATAAATTTACCGAAAACGATAGCTGAAATAACCAATACCGGGAAGGTGGCTAGCATAAATAAGGTCAGCTTCCAGGAGATATAAGTAATAAGCGCAACGCCACCCACTAGGGTGAAAACCTGGCGAAAGAATTCTGCCAAGGTAATCGATAACACATCCTGTAATTGAGTGATATCCGAGGTGATGCGGCTCATCAATTCCCCTACGCGTCTTTTCTCAAAGTGAAATATGGGCAGAGTGATAATTTTAGCATACAATGTCTGACGAACATCGCGCATCGCTTTCTCTGAGACTTGCGCAAACGTGTAAATGCGGAAGAAGGAAAGAATGGCTTGAACGATCAAGACTGCAAAGAAAAACAAGGTTACATCGTTGATTTTATAGGTAGATTTGCCTTCGATTACTTTGGTCATTTCCCCAATTAAGAGGGGGAAACTGAGGGTCGTTAAGTTGGATAACAATAAGAATGCCATCCCCACGATGAAGGTCCATTTGTAGGGAATGACGAATTGAAAAATCTTGATGGCCTTAGAAAGACCTTGTTTGCTGACTTTAACGGCATCTTTTGGATCCACTCCTCCGCCTATATCACCGTGTTGTTTTTTTGCCATCTTATTTTTTATCTGCTTCGCCACGGTAGCCTGAATCGAGGAATAATCGATTGGCTTCTGGGTCGGTCATTATTTTTGCCAAACTCAGTTTTGGCTTTTGTTTCCAATAGGAATCCACGATGCGCCAGCCTAACCAGCGTCCGATACTGCCTGGGCAGGCGGGACCGACTTCGGTCGTTTTGGGACGATCATCTAGGTATTTTGCCTTGACGTTTTTATCGTTACTGAATAACAATTTACGATCGATAAAATGTTCCCAAACTTCTTTTTGGAAGGCATTCGTCTCTGCTATTTCTTGGTTTGTATACCCGAACAATAAACCATCGGGTACGGAAGGCAAAATCGTTTTCGTAAAAACGTAGCCTTTTCCATACCAAATCATATCGCTTAATAAACTCGCATCGTTCTCTGTTTGTTTGATCAAAAAGGCAGAATATTGGAGGATCACTTGGGCGACCATTGCTTTCGGTTCCAAACGGCGCATTTGGTATTCATAGACATTGGGCGCTTTGTAGAGGCCGCGAGATCCCATAAAGAAGTCAAGTCCGATGATAATTAAGGAGTCCGAAACGACCAGATTTTGTGCGGTATATTCGCCACCACCTACGCCACCAAAACCGGAGAATACCGTTCTGATCTTCGGTGTTTTAACGCCAGGGAATTCCTGTTGAATTTTGGTAAAGGCTGCTTTGAGTTCTATTTCGAGGGAATCTCCACCAAAAAAGCTGGGCTCTTGACTTTGATCATAGAATTTACGCAAGGCTGGATTGCTATATAACCGAAATAGATCTTGAGCTAAAAAAGGCGCATTTTCGGGTGTAGCCCCAAAATACCCCACGCTGATCTCCGGGTATTTAGTTAACACTGCGCTCATTTCCGCATCTGATTTTGCTGCAGCCATTACGCGTTCCACTCGCTGAAAATCCCACTGAATGGCCTGCGCTTCCTTTTCTGAAGAACATGAACAAAGGAGCAAACCGAAGAAAACCGCGTAAATAAACTTCATTATCCTAAACGAGCTAGCAATTCTTGTAACGATTGAATCTTCGTTTCTGCATCGGCTAATTTCTGTCTTTCCCGCTCCACTAAATCCGCTTTCGCATTTGCTACGAATTTCTCGTTCGCTAATTTCGCTTCTACTGATTTTTTAAAACCTACTAGGTAAACCAATTCCTTCTCTGATTCTGCTTTCACTACTGCAGGATCCTCATCATTCGCTAAAGGAACGAAGAATTGATCCGCTTTAACAACAAAGGTTTGAGCATCTGCTACGGCATCAGCTACAAATGTGATCGATTCTAAATTAGCCAATTTCACCATGATGGCCTCTACTGACGCATAGGCGGCTTTATTCTCTGCTTTTATGCACAAAGCCAAAGCCAATTTAGGCGACAATTGCTTCGAATTACGAATCTCACGAATCTTAGTGACCACCTCGAACACGACATCGAATTGAGCGACTAAGCCAGCATTAACAGGCCCTGCTAACGGGAATTCAGCTTTGCAGATGGATTCTCCCGCTGCGCGTTCATCGATCACTTGCCAAATTTCCTCGGTAATAAAAGGCATATATGGATGCATTAAACGCATTAAAGAATCGAATAAACCTTGGGCAGCATGTAGCGTATCTGCGTGAATAGGAGTTTGGTAAGCCGGCTTAATGATCTCTAAATATTTACCACAGAAATCATCCCAAACTAACTCATAAATGCTTAAGAGCGCATCCGAAATACGGAATTTGCTGAAATGATCTTGGACGTCGATGATGGTTTGGTTTAATTTTGACTCAAACCAAGCCGTTGCTAATACATGTTCCGGTAATGAGGCGCCTGGAACCACTTCTAAACCGCGCAAAAGTCGGAACGCATTCCAAATTTTGTTCGAGAAGTTCCGCCCTTGTTCACACAATTTGTCATCAAACAATAAGTCATTCCCGGCCGGAGCGGAGAATAATAAGCCAGAACGAACGCCATCGGCGCCGAAACGTTCGATCAGTTCCAATGGCTCAGGCGAGTTGCCTAACGATTTGGACATCTTACGACCTTGCTTATCGCGAACGATACCAGTCAAGTACACATTCTTGAACGGCAATTCATCTCTCCATTCATAACCCGCCATGATCATACGCGCTACCCAGAAGAACAAAATATCTGGTCCAGTCACTAAGTCATTCGTTGGATAATAGTACTTAATCTCCTCGTTATCAGGGTTTTCGATGCCGTCAAAAACCGAGATAGGCCATAACCAAGACGAAAACCAGGTATCCAATACATCCGGATCCTGCGTCAAGTCATCTTCCACCAAGGCATACAATTGGTATGTATCTCTTGCGATGCGCAAGGCCTCTTTTTTATCTTTCGCTACGATCAACGTGCCGTCTTCTAAATAGAAAGCAGGGATTTGCTGACCCCACCACAATTGACGGGAAATACACCAATCGCGGACATTTTCCATCCAAGAACGGTAGGTGTTTTTGAATTTCGCCGGGTGTAATTGAATGTTGTCATTCATGACGTTGTCCAAAGCTGGTTTTGCCATCTCCTCCATCTTCATAAACCACTGCAAGGAAAGCTTTGGCTCGATTACCGCACCTGTTCTCTCTGAAGTTCCCACGGTCGATTTGTATTCATCCGTTTTGGTCAAATAACCTTCCTCTGTTAATTGCTTTACGATGCGTTTGCGCGCTTCGAAACGATCCACACCCACGAATAAAATGGCTTTCTCGTTCAAGGTTCCGTCATCATTCAAGATGTCGATAACCGGTAATTTATGTTTCAGACCTAATTCGTAGTCATTCAAATCATGGGCAGGTGTTACCTTTAAGCAACCCGTTCCAAAATCCAAGGTCACATATTCATCCGGAATAATAGTGATTTCGCGATCTATTAAGGGGATACGAACTTTTTTACCGTGTAAATGAATATAGCGCTCATCCGCTGGATTCACACAGATCGCCGCATCCGCCATAATGGTTTCTGGACGCGTGGTAGCAATCGTTACCGATCCGCTGCCATCAACGAGGGGGTATTGGATGTGGTATAATTTGGCCTGAACGTCCTTGTAAATCACTTCTTCGTCTGATACAGCTGTTTTTCCTTGCGGATCCCAGTTGACCATTCGCACGCCGCGGTAGATCAAACCTTTGTTATATAAACGAACAAACGTATCAATAACAGCTTGGTATAAAGAGGGTTCCATGGTGAAACGGGTACGATCCCAGTCACAAGAAGCCCCTAATTTTTTCAATTGATCGAGGATGATTCCGCCGTATTTGTCCTTCCATTCGAAAGCATATTTCAGGAATTCCTCGCGAGTAATATCGGCCTTAGAGATGCCTTTTTCCTTCAACATCGCCACTACTTTCGCCTCTGTTGCAATCGAAGCGTGGTCCGTTCCCGGTACCCAACACGCCTCTTTACCTTCCATACGCGCTTTACGAATCAAGACATCTTGAATCGTATTGTTTAACATGTGGCCCATATGAAGCACCCCAGTGACGTTAGGAGGAGGAATCACGATGGTGTACGCCTCTTTGTTCGGATTAGGTTTCGAAGCGAAAAGCTTGTTTTCTAACCAGTAGGCATACCATTTTTGTTCAATTTCCTGCGGGGCGTAATTCTTATCTATCATATGTGTTCTCTAAGCCTACAAAGATAATTGATTTAGGCCAAAGGTCGAGGGTGGATTTTAAAACAATTCGCCGTAATTTTGGTTGAAATAGCGTTATGATGTTAGTAGGAATTTTACTTTGGTTAGGGACCTTTCTGGGAATGGAAGGGGTGGCTTGGTTTACGCACAAGTACATAATGCACGGCATTATGTGGAATTGGCACGAGTCGCACCACGTGCACCATAAGAATCCGTTGGAGAAAAACGATCTATTTTCGGTTGTTTTCGGAATCTCCTCCACTTTAACCATTATCGTAGGTGCTGAAATTCCTGCCTACTGGCCGCTATTTTACATCGGATTAGGCATCGCGACTTACGGCATCTTCTATTTCATCTTTCACGATATCATCGTGCACCGCCGCATAAAGATCAAATACAAAGCGGGGTCTGCGTACATGAAACGAATCATGAAGGCACATTACGTGCACCATGAGGTGCATACAAAAAAAGGCGCAGAGGCTTTTGGCTTCCTCTACGCCCCTAAAAAATACCAATAAGTTTTATTTTACGAATCCTACACCGACCGTTGAATTCGAGAATTCATCGATCAGGATAAACGCTCCATTCGCTGGATTAGCGGCATATTGATCCGCGCTGATCGGTTGTGCGGTGCGCAATGCAATCGTTCCTATCTCATTTAGTTTCAAGGTATCCACACCCTGAGTAGATGTTTGAGTAGCAACATCAAGTCGCTCGGTAATCTGAGAGATTTTGGCCTTGGTCGTATTGATTCCGTGTTGCAATAAATAGGTTTTACCTGGGCTTAAGGCCGTATGATCTAACCAGCAAACTTGAGCGGAAAAATCTTTCAATGCCGGCGCATTGTCCTCTGAAGCTAACACAAGCGTATTCCCTCTCGAAATATCTACATCCGTTGTCAAGGTAATGGTCACCGAATCCCCTGCGATCGCTTGATCTAATTTCGATTCAAATTTCTCAATGGTCGCAATTGTACTTTCTTGACCCGTAGGCAAGACGCGAATGGCATCGCCCACCTTGAAAGTACCTGAGCTGATTTTCCCGGCATAGCCACGGAAGTCGTGGTAGGCCTCCGTCATCGGTCTTATCACAAATTGAACTGGGAAACGAGCTGGTGCATGCGCCAAAGTAGAGGCATATTCAAAAGCTTCTAATTCACCTAAAAGTGTATTGCCTTTGAACCAAGACATTTCGCTGGCTTTCTGCGTGATGTTTTGGCCATACAAGGAGGAAATAGGCAAGAAGCTGATTTCCTGTCCTTCGAAAGTGGTCTGAGCGACTAGTTCTGAAAGACTATCTTTGATTGCATTGAAAGTGGATTCTTGGTATTGCACTAAGTCCATCTTGTTCACGCAAATGATCACTTTCGGGATGCGCAGCATCGCCGCGATCGATAGGTGACGGGCGGTTTGTTCCACTACGCCCTGGCGGGCATCCACTAAGATTAAAGAAACCTTCGCGTTGGAAGCGCCTGTCACCATGTTGCGGGTATATTCCACGTGACCTGGCGTGTCCGCGATGATGTATTTGCGGGTAGGCGTAGAAAAATAAATATTCGCCACATCGATGGTGATTCCCTGCTCGCGTTCTGCGATGAGTCCATCGGTTAATAAGGAAAGGTCAAGAAAGTCGAGCCCTTTACGTTTGGAAGCACTTTCTAAGGCCTCAATTTTATCTTTAGTAATCGAATTTGTCTCGTATAACAGGCGACCGATTAAGGTACTTTTTCCATCATCAACGGAACCTGCGGTAGCTATGCGTAAAATATCCATGTGGTCTTGTCTCTGATTGAATTAAAAATACCCTTGTTGTTTTCTCTTTTCCATCGCTGCTTCAGAACGTTTGTCGTCAATGCGCGCGCCACGTTCTGAAATTTCGGCAGAAAGAATCTCTTCAATAATCACATCGATATCCGTCGCATCGGAAGCCACAGCTGCCGTACAGGTCATATCGCCCACTGTTCTGAAACGAACTGTCGCCTCAAATGGAATCTCATCTGCTTCCTTGTTCAAGTACTCAGAATCTGCCCATAGCATTCCATCACGCTCAATCACCTGGCGTTGGTGCGAATAATAGATGCTGGGAATTTCCATTTTTTCTTCTTTGATGTAGTTCCAAACATCTAGCTCCGTCCAGTTCGAAATAGGAAACACGCGTACGTTTTCTCCTACTGCGATGCGGCCATTCAGCATATCGAATAATTCGGGTCTCTGGCGTTTCGCATCCCATTGTCCGAAATCATCGCGCACCGAGAAAATTCGCTCTTTCGCTCTCGCCTTTTCCTCGTCACGTCTTGCACCACCGATGCACGCATCAAATTTGAATTCTTCGATCGTATCCAAAAGCGTTACCGTTTGAAGTACGTTTCTCGAAGCATATTTTCCAGACTCTTCCGTCGCTTTTCCTTGGTTGATGGAATCTTGCACGTACCGAACAATTAGTTCTGCACCCGTTTCTTTCGCTAACCAATCGCGGAATTCAATCGTCTCCGGGAAGTTGTGACCTGTGTCGATGTGGACTAAAGGGAAAGGGATTTTACCTGGGAAGAAAGCCTTTTGGGCTAAGCGAACCAAGGTAATCGAATCCTTTCCACCTGAAAAAAGTAAGGCAGGACGCTCAAATTGCGCTGCCACCTCCCGCAGGATGTAGATGGATTCATCCTCTAATTGGCGAGGGAAATGACCGATTTTGTCTTGTATTGTCTGCATAACTTAGGTGTGTAAACCACATTCTTTTTGGGAATTCTCCCACCACCAACGACCAGCACGTGGATGTTCTCCCTCCGAAATGGCCCGCGTACATGGAGCACATCCAATGGAAATAAACCCTTTCTTGTGCAAGGGGTTTTGGGGAATTTTATGTTCTTGTAAGTACTTCTCTAATTGGCTAAAGCTCCAATCAATTAAGGGGTTAATCTTCCATAATTGACGGTTTTCATCCCATTCGATGATGGGCATATCAGCTCTGTTGTCTGATTGTTCGGCCCTTAAACCGGTAATCCACACTTTCGCTCCCTGCAAGGCACGATTTAATGGCTCCATTTTTCGAACAAAACAGCATTCTTTTCGGTTCTCTACGGAGGTATAGAAGGAGTTAAATCCTTTTTCTGCCACTAAGGTTTCCACCGCGGAGGTGTTAGGGAAAAAGGTTTGTAGCGAAATGCCGTATTTTTTAATCGTCAAATCCATTAACTCATAGGATTCTTGGAATTGACGGCCGGTATCTAGTGTAAAAATCTCGATGGCCGATTTTGTACTGGCAATGGCCTGGGTAATTGCCTGATCTTCTTGACCAAAAGAGGTAGAGAAAACGAGGCGTTCCCCTGCAAAATAGGAGGCAATGAACTGAATTCGTTCAGGCAATGATCTGGATAGTAATTCCTTTTCGAGCGTTTTGAGATGCATTTTGTCCTATTTTTTACAAAGGTACATATTGTCTATTGAATAACTATACTAATAAATAAAAAAAATAATTCCTAAATTAAGGGTGTTATGCGCATCGGATCAGAGATTTTATTGGATATGCCCTTAGGAGACGAGGAGGAAAACTTATTAGACCTTCGAAATCTGCGAAATCTCGTACGCCACGGTGAAGGCATTCGGCTGGAATTTAAGATGAAAGTCAAGTTTCCAGAAAAGATTATCAAGGAACTAGTGGCTTTCGCCAATACCGAAGGAGGTCATTTATTCGTCGGGGTCAGCGATGCCGGGGTGATTGAAGGAGTAAAGTTCGCGGAGGAAGAGCAATTCTTGCTGGAGCGAGCGATTGAGAAATATTGTTTTCCTGTTTTTACGTACCGAGCTTACCGTATTCGCTTGGATAATGGACGAGAGGTTTTGGTCTATCAAGTCTATGAAAGTGTAGACAAGCCGCATTTTGTGCAATTAGATACAGATCCACATCCCATTTGCTATGTTCGCGTCAAAGACCGTACCATCCAGGCGAGCAAAGAAATGAAGCAAATTTTACGTCGCCAAAACGATGACGGCATCAGTTTCGCCTACGGGGACATCGAGCGCTTCCTATTAGATTATGTACGGCAGAATGGCCAAATAACCCTAGCTGAGTTAGCCCAACAAGCCCAAATTCCTATGTGGCTGGCTTCCAGAAAATTAGTCCTTTTAGTTCTCACCCGGGTGTTAAAAATCGAGCCCGGAGAATCAGTCGATACGTATCGTTTAAATTAATTTCAAAGGATATTCATTATCAGGAAATTAAATCTATATTTGCATCCGTTTCTTGGAATATTTCAAGAAAACAGATATAAATAGTACAATTTTTAGCATTTATTGCATTTAATTTTTAAGATAAACAAAGCCACTTGATAAGACTTTTACTCCCTAGAGATTAATAATGGAACACAAACACAAAAGTAAAGCCACCGCTGCCGGTCTATTAGTGGCGATGGGTATCATTTACGGGGACATTGGAACTTCTCCTTTGTATGTAATGCAATCAATCATCGGAGATAACCCGATTAATTCATTAACCGTTTTAGGCGGATTGTCTTGTATTTTTTGGACGTTGACTTTACAGACAACGTTGAAATATGTGATTTTAATTTTAAGAGCAGATAATAAGGGTGAAGGCGGGATCTTTGCCCTTTTTGCGTTAGTAAGACGCCACGCGAAGTGGTTAACTTTACCAGCCATTATTGGTGGAGCGACTTTACTTGCTGATGGTATTATTACGCCGCCTATCTCGGTTTCTTCCGCGATTGAAGGATTAAAAATGCTTCACCATAAAGATGGAACTCCGTTTGTAACAGATACGGTACCTATTGTTATTGTCATCTTAACGGTACTATTCATCTTCCAAATCTTTGGAACAAAGGTGGTAGGTAAGCTTTTTGGACCGATTATGTTATTGTGGTTCTCGATGTTAGGTCTAACGGGTTTAATCTGGATCGGTCAAGATTGGTCTATTTTTAGAGCGCTATCTCCTGTGTACGCCTGGGAATTATTGACGACGCATCAAGCAGGATCTGCGGGGTTCTGGACTTTAGGAGCTGTGTTTTTATGTACAACTGGAGCTGAGGCCTTGTATTCTGACTTAGGTCACTGCGGGAAAGAGAATATTCGCATTAGCTGGATTTTTGTGAAGATTGCGTTGATTCTTCAGTATTTCGGCCAAGGTGCCTGGTTGTTAGCGCACGAGGGAGCGTTATTAGGTGTTCGTAAACCGATCTTTGAATTATTGCCTCGTGAGTTCTTATTTACGGGTATCATGATTGCAACGGCCGCGGCGGTTATCGCTTCTCAAGCTTTGATTTCAGGATCCTTTACCTTGATTTCGGAGGCAATTCGCTTGAACTTTTGGCCTCGCGTTCGGTTGGTTTATCCATCTGACCAAAAAGGACAATTATATGTTCCTTCCATCAATATTTTATTGTGGATGGGTTGTGTGGGCGTTGTATTATGGTTTAAAGAATCCGCAAACATGGAGGCGGCCTATGGTCTTGCTATCACCATGACGATGTTAATGACAACTTCATTAATGGCATACTACCTGCATATCAAGAAAGTGGATATGTGGTGGATTCTCTTATTTTTAGCCGTTTATGTTTCGCTAGAAGGATCATTCTTAGTAGCTAACTTGCAGAAGTTCTGGCATGGAGGTTATGTTTCTTTATTCATCGCTGGGGTCATTATTTTGATCATGTGGGTATGGTTTAGAGCGACTCGCATTAAGAAGAAATTGACGGAATACGAGAAGTTATCTGATTATATCGAGCCATTAAAAGAGTTGAGTAAGGATGAGACAATCCCTAAATATGCGACGCACTTAGTCTTTATGTCCAATGCGGGTCGTGTGACGGATATTGAGTCAAAAATTATTTACTCGATTTTCCAACGTCGCCCTAAGCGTGCGGATATCTATTGGTTTGTGCACGTGGATACCTTGGATGATCCGTATGCGATGGAATACAAGGTGACGGTGATTGAACCAGATGACATCATTAAGGTAAACTTTAAGCTAGGTTTCAAAGTCGAGCAGCGCATTAACTTATACTTCCGTAAGGTAGTGGAGGAGATGGTTTCTCGTGGGGAAGTGGATATTACCTCCCGCTATAAATCATTGAATGAGCAAAACGTGATCGGTGATTTCCGTTTCGTTGTTTTGGAGAAATTCTTATCCTTTGATAACGAATTACCTTTATTAGATCGAATGGTGATGAAGGCCTATTTCTTCGTGAAGCAGTTTACGCATTCGGAGGATAAATACTTTGGCTTGGATTCAGATGCGGTAAAACTAGAGAAAGTACCGATGATTATTAAGCCGATCACTAAATGTAATTTAAAACGTATCGAGTAAGATGAGCACGATATTTACCAAAATAGTCAATAAAGAAATCCCTTGTCATTTGATTAAGGAAGACGATCGTTTTTTGGCTTTCTTAGATGTTATGCCCTTAGTGGAAGGCCACGTGCTGGTAATCCCGAAACAAGAAATCGATTATATCTTTGATTTAGAACCTGAATTGCTGGGAGACTTAATGAAATTCGCTCAAACGATTGCTCCTGCTATCAAGAAAGCGATTCCTTGCAAGCGGGTAGGGGTAGCGGTGATTGGTTTAGAGGTTCCTCACGCTCACGTGCATTTGGTGCCAATGAACCGTATGTTAGATATTAATTTCTCGCAAGAGAAGATGAAGCCGTCGGCAGAATCTTTGGCAAAAACAGCCGAATTAATTCGCTCGTTCTTACTTTAGAAAGCCTTTCAGCTTGTTCATCTCAAGCATTGGATTCGCTTTTTCGTACACGATATTATAAACCGCCTCGATAATAGGCAATTTAATATTGTGCTGGCGCGAGATGCTGTAGATACTGCGCACGGCATAATAGCCTTCCGCAATCATATTCATTTCGATTTGTGCTGACTTCACAGAATACCCGCGACCGATCATATTTCCAAAGGTCCGGTTACGCGAAAACTGCGAATAAGCCGTCACAAGTAAATCCCCTAAATAGCCTGAGCTATTCAAATCCCGGTTTTTCTCCGGATAAACGACATCTAAAAAGATCTTTATTTCTTGCATCGCATTACTCACGAGCACGGCCTGGAAGTTATCCCCAAAACCCAACCCGCGCGTAATTCCGCAGGCCATCGCCACAATGTTCTTAATTACCGCGCAGTATTCCACACCATACAAATCCTGGATGGCGTGCGCCTGCAAGAAACGACTATTCAATAGATTCGAGAAAGATTGCGCTAAACTTAAATCTGGCGAAGCGATGGTTAAATAGGATTGTTTCTCTAAGGCTACCTCTTCCGCGTGGCAAGGGCCAGCGATGACGCAGGTTTGGCCTAAAGGCAAATTAAAGGCGCGTTCCATCCAATCAGTCACCAATAGGTTTTCGTCTGGAATCATTCCCTTGATGGCAGAAACCACTTTTTTGCCTTCAAAATGTTTTTTATTGAGGTCTTTTAATGTACTTGGGATAAAAGCCGCTGGAACCGCTAAAATGATGTATTCGGCGCCTGCTAAGGCATCGACCATTTTGCTGTAGGTCTTCACTTTACGTGGATTAATAGCCACGTCAGTCAAATAGCTCGGATTGTGATTGTATTTGCGGATGAATTCAACGTCCGATTTACGGCGGATCCACCACTTAATTTTCACATTGTTTTCAGAAAGGATTTTCACTAAAGCCGTGGCCCAGCTGCCTCCACCTAACACAGCTACCTGGGTAGGGATTTTTTTCTTTAATTCCGCTAATTCACTCATTTTGTAAAATTACGCTTATTTGATAAATATCCCGGATTTTTTGCCAAATTTGTACGTTCACCCACCTGGTGACCCAATCTAAACCTATGAAAAAAATCATCCTATTCCTGCTCGCAGGATTGTCTTTCTGTGCGCTTGCGCAAAAAAAACAACCACTTCCAGAACATCCACGCCCAGACCTACAAAGGGATCAATGGCTGAACTTGAATGGCTATTGGGACTTTACGTTTGATTCGTCGCTAACGGCTCCTACTCGCTATGCAAAGAAAATTCTCGTGCCCTTTCCGTGGGGATCGCCTCTTTCAGAAGTGAAAGACGAGGCAGATGTGGCCTGGTACCACAAGGAAATTAAGATTCCAGCGAATTGGACGGGCAAACGGGTTTTCATTAACATAGGGGCGTCCGATTGGGAGACAACCCTATTTTTAGACGGCGTTCAAATAGGCAAACACCAAGGTGGTTATACGCCCTTCGATGCGGAATTAGTAGGAGTGAAACCGGGTTCCGTACATCAGATTGCGGTGCGTGCGGATGACAAAAGACGGATGTTTACGCTTTATGGAAAGCAAGGATATGGGAATGCGCGGGGGATTTGGCAGACGGTCTATTTAGAGGCAAGAGGCCAAAATTTTATCGATCATTATGCGGTCAATCCGGACATTGATGCGAAAAAAGCACAAGTGAAGGTTTATCTGGGTGCGCCTACTGCGAAAAATCAAGAGGTGAAAGTCACGTTGTCTAACGGACAATCTACATCAATTTTGATTCCAGCTGGAAAACAGGAGGGTATAGTAGATATAGCCGTAAAGGCGATGCACTTATGGTCTTTGGAAGATCCTTATTTATATGGCCTGAAAATACAGTCGGGTAATGATGTCGTGAACGGTTATTTCGGGATGCGGAAGATTGCTGTCGTTCATTTACCAGGATCGAAGATTCCCTATATTGGTTTGAATAACAAACCTATTTATGTACAATTAGCCTTAGACCAAAGCTATCATCCAACTGGTTTCTATACTTTTCCGTCGGATCAATTTATGAAGGATGAGATTGTGCGTAGCAAGCGGATTGGGTTGAATGGAATACGCACGCACATTAAGGTGGACGTGCCGCGCAAACTGTATTGGGCGGATAAATTAGGGCTTTTGGTGATGTCTGATTTACCCAATTCGTGGGGAGATCCGGATGCAGCCATGCAAAAGGAGTCGGAATATACTTTGCACGAGATGATCAAACGCGATTACAATCACCCGGCGATCTTCTCTTGGATTACGTTTAACGAGACCTGGGGTTTGTTCACGCACAAGGACAATAAGTCGATTTATACGCCTGAAACCCAGAAGTGGGTGGCATCGGTGTATCATTTGGCCAAAACCTTGGACCCAACTCGCCTCGTCGAAGACAATTCCGTTTGCTGCGGAAGAGGACATACGGAAACAGACATTAATTCCTGGCACGCCTACCAAGCAGGCTATGAATGGGATAAATTAGTAGGCGATTATGCCGCTAAGACCTATCCTGGAAGCACTTGGAACTTCGAAAAAGGTTATCAGCAAGGTACCCAACCGATGATCAACTCCGAGTTTGGAAATGTCTGGGGTTACCAAGGCAGCACCGGCGATGTCGATTATACCTTCGATTACCACAAGGCTTTAAACTCTTTCCGAAATCATCCTAAACTAGCCGGCTGGTTATATACCGAACACCATGACGTAATTAATGAATGGAATGGCTATTACAAATTTGACCGAACAGAAAAGGAGACAGGCCTAAATGCCATTGTCCCTGGGATGTCTCTGAAAGATTTCCATGGACCTTTTTACCTATCTACTGGACAAGAAATTACGTGGGCTGGAAAGGCCGGTCAACTGGTTAAAATCCCTTTGCATCTTTCTTCTCTTACGAATGATGCTGGTTCTTTGAATCTAAAAATGACGCTTACGGGGACGAATGCGGCAGGTGAAAAAGTGAATCGCTGGACTAAAACGAGTACGCTTAACTATAAGCCTTGGGACGTGAAGGCCTTAGATTCACTATCCATTACCTTACCAGCAGATAAATCCATCAATACCTTAGCGTTTGAATTAAGCGAAACATCCGGGAAAGTGGTGCACCGTAATTTTGTGCATTTAATCGTGGAGGAAGGTTCTTTGCAGCCTTTGAAAGGTCAACTGATTTCGGTACCAGTGGAGCGTTACAGTTCATCTAGCTGGCCGAAAAAACAATGGACGGGTGTTTTAGGGCATAAATTAAACGGGGCTGGTGCTGGTTATTTCGAATATGAAATCCCTTTCCCTACCGCTGGAGCTGAAGGTGTCAAACAAGTTCGTTTCTTAGTAGAGGCTTCTTCTAAACCTATTTTAGGGAAAGATCGGGATGATGCGGGCAAAATGGATGGGGATTATATGCTAGGCAAAGGAACCTTTGATCCCGGCGTAAACCCGAATGCCTATCCGCAAACGGATCGCTATGCTAGTCCTGCAAAACTGAAAGTGAGTGCAAACGGGGTTGTCGCATCTGAAACTAGTTTAGCGGATGATCCCGCGGATCACCAAGGCATATTATCTTGGCATTACCAGGCGCGCAATAACAAACTGGACGAAGCTGGAACCTACGGTTATTTAGTCCAAGGTGTGATCCCAGCGGCTGCTTGGCAGCAAGCTGCAAAAACGGGTAAATTGATCCTGCGATTCGAATCGACAGAAGGTGGATTATCGCTATATGGAGATCAATCTGGCCGGTATGTGGTCGATCCGAGTATTATTATTGAGCGTTAAGTTTCCAGCGTTTCACGTTGATTAACTCTGGTTTTTTCTCTCCCGTTTGCGTGAAATGCGCATTCGAGAGTTGAATATCCGTAGCTTCGATGACGCGATACGTTTGATTTGCTTCGATATCTAGGTTAGAAAGATAAATGTGGTGGATCGGCATTTCCGGCAATCCGCGCACTAATAAACCCGTTTCTGCTCCTTTCGCCACGACGCGATCCACGAAGATATTTTTGAACTGTGGCGTGCCGGCATCGACTGGTTTACTTTCGATTTTAGGTGTTTCATCACCATTTCCAAAAGTAGCCACCGGGTCTTTTCCTTGGTAATACATATCAAACAAGATCGCCTCGCCGGATATATTTTTCATACTGATGTCTTGGATGTAGACATTTTCAACTACCCCACCACGTCCACGGGCTGTTTTGAAACGCAAGCCCACGTCGGTTCCCAGGAATTGGCAATTGGATACGAAAAGATCATGCACTCCACCTGACATCTCGCTGCCTACTACGACGCCACCGTGTCCGTGGAATACCACACAATTTTCGATGCTGATATGGGCGCTAGGGCGTCCTCTTTTTCTGCCCTCAGCATCTTTACCCGATTTCAAACAGATACCGTCGTCACCTACGTCAAACCGTGAGTTGCGTACCGAAACATATTCGCACGATTCGATGTCTATGCCATCGCCGTTTTGGGCGAACCAAGGGTTCTTAACGGTGATGTTGTCAACTGTTAAGTGTTTGCAAAGTAGGGGATGGACGTTCCACGCTGGGGAGTTTTGGAAGGTAACCCCTTCCAATAAAATCTGCTCGCATTCGCGCAGGGAAATCATATTAGGGCGAAGGAATTCTTTAATCTCTTCGGCTTTGGCCTCATTGAAACCTGCGGCAATCACGCCTGGCTGATCCATTTTAGATCCCTTTAATGCACGTTCAGTCGGATACCAAGTGTCTTTTTTGTCATCCAACACGCCCCCCGAACGAACCAATTTATCCCATTCTCCTGGTGTTAATTTTCCTTTTTTCACTGGTCTCCAAGCCTCGCCGTTTCCGTCGATGATTCCAGAACCTGTGATGGCAATGTTTTGTTCGCCTATCGCCGTAATCGGGGATTGTGCTCTGATCGCATCCACGCCTTCCCAGTTGGTACGCACCAATGGATATTGGGCTGCATCCGCGCTAAACTGCAATACGGCACCAGCGTCTAAATGGAAATTGATATTGGAGCGTAAGGTGATTGCTCCTGTTAGCCAAAAACCAGCAGGAACGCGTACCACGCCACCGCCTTGCTTTGCGGCGATATCGATGGCCTGTTGAATGGCTGCGGTATTTAACTTACTTGCGGATGACAAAGCTCCGTAGGCAACAATATTAAACGTGTCTTTTTTAAATGCCGTCGTCGCTACATTCGGTAATTCAAAAACATATTTCTGAGAGAAGGCTGATTTTTGTAAGAAGCTACGCAAGTGCTCGTTCGAAGCTAATATGCCTTCAGCGACTAAAGAAGCTATTTTTTTAGCACCAAAAGGAGAGAAATGTGTATCATCTGCCACGCCTTTACTAAACTTCTTGAATATACCAGTTGGGTAATGAAGGAACATTTTCTTAGCGCCTTCTGGCCCTTCAGCTGCAATGTATTTCTTGCTTTCTTTTTCGATGTCGATTAAAAGCACTTTTTCCGCCGTAGCTACTTCGCGAACTACGGTTGGATAATCGGCATGTTGGTCTATGAATACACCTGTGGAATCAAATTTTCTGCGTTGAGTGGGAGTTAATAAAATCGGTATTCCACCTTTTGAACGCGTTTCGCGCACGTAGCGAACGAGGTTTTCGCGGAAATCAGTTTGTGCTGGGGCGTAACGGCTCGTGTCGGAGGCTTTGGCATCATTATGGCCAAACTGAATCAACACATAATCTCCCTTTTTGATCTGGTTAAATACCTTCGCCCAACGGCCTTCGCGACGGAAGCTTTTCGTGCTTCTCCCATTGTAGGCGTGGTTTTGGACCTCTACGGCTTCATTAAAAAAAGAAGCAAAAGGCATCCCCCAACCCGTCTCAGGAAAATCAGCAGACACTTTATCCGCCATCGTCGAATCCCCAATCAGGAAAACATGCATCGGTTCCGAGGCAGTGAAGCTAAAGAAGAATAGGCAAAGGATAACTAGGTATTTCATAAGATCTAATTTGCTATTAAAGCACAAAAGAGCCCATTTTTACCCAAAAATTATCGATTAATTGCTACGCTACTTAAGATAGACTGAATGATTTGAAGAGTAGTGATGTTATCCGCTTCCGCCACATAGTTCAAGATAATGCGGTGATTTAGGATGTCAGGAGCCATTTCTTTGATGTCCTCTGGCAATACGTAATCGCGTCCTTCTAAATAGGCCATCACTTTCGCGGCTAAATTCAGCTGAATACTGGCACGTGGAGATGCCCCAAATTGGATGTAGCCGGCCTCTTGTGTTAAACCATATTCCGCTGGATTTCTCGTCGCGAAAACGAGTTCGATGATATATTTTTCCAAAGTCTCTGAGATCGTGATCTCATTGATTTCCTTACGGATTTTGGCAATATCTTCCGCATTTAAAACGGTCTTAGGCTCGTAGTTGAAATCCATATTGGACTTCTGGCGCATCACCGCTAATTCCTGATCCTTGTCTAAGTAATTCAAGAATACCTTAAGCATAAAACGATCCACCTGTGCCTCCGGAAGCGGGAAAGTGCCCTCTTGTTCCACTGGATTTTGGGTAGCTAATACAAGGAAAGGCTTGTCCAAAGGATAGGTCGTATCCCCAATTGTCACCTGCTTCTCCGCCATTGCTTCTAGAAGTGCTGATTGCACTTTGGCAGGAGCACGGTTAATCTCATCTGCGAGGATGATTTGTGCGAAAATAGGTCCTTTCTTTACCTCGAATTCGGATTTCTTCGGATTGTAAATCATCGTCCCCACTAAATCTGCGGGTAATAAATCCGGAGTGAATTGGATACGGTGAAAATGTAAGTCGAGAATTTTAGCTAAGGTGTTAATTGTCAATGTCTTCGCTAATCCAGGCACCCCTTCTAACAGGACGTGACCGCCCGTGAAAAGGCCTACTAATAAGCGATTAATGAGGCGTTCCTGGCCAATGACCACTTTGCCCATTTCATCAATGACTGCCTGAATTTTTTCTCTCGAGTTCATATTACTGCAATTTCTTGTATCGAATACGTTTAGGCGTTGTATCCCCCAAGCGCTTCTTACGTGATTCTTCGTATTCTGAATAATTTCCTTCAAACCAAACCACCTGAGAATCTCCTTCAAAGGCTAGAATATGCGTCGCGATGCGGTCTAAGAACCAACGGTCGTGGGAGATGACTACCGCACAACCCGCAAAGTTCTCTAAACCTTCCTCTAAAGCACGAAGTGTATTTACGTCCAAATCATTCGTCGGCTCATCGAGTAATAACACGTTCGCGCCTTCCTTCAACATCATCGCTAAGTGAACGCGGTTACGCTCACCACCTGACAACATACTGATTTTTTTCTCTTGATCGGCACCGTTAAAGTTGAATTTGCTGACATAAGCACGCGCATTTGCCTGCTTTCCGCCTAACATCACCCAATCGTTTCCGTCTGAAACCGTTTCGAAAACAGATTTCTCTGCTTTCAATTGGTTGTGCTCTTGATCTACATAGGCTAATTTCACGGTTTCACCTACTTCGAAAGTTCCGGCATCCGGTTGGATCTTGCCCGTTATCAAGTTGAAAAGGGTCGTTTTACCAGCACCGTTTGGCCCGATAATTCCGACGATACCTGCTGGAGGTAATGAGAAACTTAAGTTTTCGTATAATAATTTGTCTCCAAAAGATTTCGACACACCCTGAACTTCGATTACTTTATTTCCAAGACGAGGACCTGCTGGAATGAATAATTCTAACTTGTCTTCTTTCTGTTTGTTCTCTTCTGAAAGGAGTTTTTCGTAAGCTCCAATACGAGCTTTAGACTTCGCCTGACGTGCTTTTGGCGCCATACGCACCCATTCTAACTCACGCTGCAAGGTCTTCTGGCGACGGGATTCTGTCTTTTCCTCTTGAGCTAAACGGTTTTGTTTTTGCTCTAACCAAGACGAATAATTTCCTTTCCATGGTATACCTTCGCCACGATCTAGTTCTAAAATCCAGCCCGCCACGTTATCTAAGAAGTATCTATCGTGGGTTACGGCGATCACGGTACCTTTGTATTGACGTAAATGCTGCTCTAACCAGTCCACGGATTCTGCATCCAAGTGGTTAGTCGGCTCATCTAATAAAAGGACATCTGGCTCTTGTAATAATAAGCGACAAAGCGCCACGCGGCGTTTTTCTCCCCCTGAAAGGGTGCTTACTAAGGCGTCAGACGGAGGACAACGCAAGGCGTCCATCGCTTTTTCTAAACGCGTGTCTAATTCCCAGGCATTGAAGTGATCCAGTTTTTCTTGGACTTCGCCCTGACGCGCTAACAATTTATCAAAATCAGCATCTGGATCTCCAAAAGCCTCATTAATTTCATCGAATTCCTTCAATAGGTTCTTGATTTCTACGACCGCTTCTTCCACGACTTCGATCACCGTTTTGTTTGGGTCTAATTGCGGTTCTTGCTCTAATAAACCTACCGTATAGCCCGGTGAAAACACCACATCTCCGGTGTAGGATTTGTCGATTCCAGCGATGATGCGCAATAGAGTGGACTTTCCAGATCCGTTAAGACCCAAGACACCAATTTTGGCACCATAGAAAAAGGATAAATAAATGTTTTTTATAATGGTCTTTTGAGGAGGGATGACTTTCGACACACGCTCCATCGAAAAGATGATCGTTTCGTTACTCATTAAATTTTATTTTTGTACAACCCACAAATATCGCAATTTTTTAAATAAATTAGAGGTGAATTAAGATTTACGAATAACATTTGAGCCAAAGCACCTGCTTGAAGCTCTTTCTTTAAAACATATGAGCCAGCCCACATCAAACGAGTTTGGATTTTGCCGCGACGGCAAAGTTTTCATCAACGCCTATTTAAGCTATCCTGAGCGCGAAATCGGTTTCGTACGCAACTCAGAGGAAGAAGCCCTAGCCTATTTTGTGAAACGTTTTGACCTCGCGGTAAGCAAGGTGAAAGGTTTGTCTGCTGAAATTGAAGCAGCACAAAATAAAGGATCATTTCTGACCAAAGTTTTGCAGATGCAAACCTACCTCATCGAATTCGATGGACTAGGTGATTTTAAACCTTTATTAGCAGAATTAGAGAAGCACGAGGCGTATTTGAAAGAATTAATTCAGGCGAATCAAGTCAAAAACCTCGAAATCAAACGTGCCTTAATTCAAGACGCGAAAGAAATCTCGGAGGAAGAAGACGTAGTGGAATCGACAGATAAGTTGATGGAGGTGAAGATGAAGTGGGTGAAGACGGGTCCTGTTGATAAACAATATCAAGATGAACTAACGACAGAATTTCAAGAGGTGTTGGATGCCTTCTTCTTGAAACGCCGTGCCTATTTTGAAGAAAAGAACCGCCAGATAGACGAGAAGATTTTGATCTTACAAGGCTACATCGATAACGTACATCAATTGCGTAAGGCAGAGGATATCGATGATTCGGTGGTGAAGGTGAAAGAGATTCAGAAGGAGTGGAAGAATGTGATTGGTTTGCCGCCTAAGAAGCAGTCGATGCTTTGGAAGAACTTTAAGAAGGCAAATGATATGTTCTTCGAGAAATACAACCGCATTAAAGGGATTGATTACAAACCGCGTGTTGACCCGCGCGTGTTAGAATTAACGACGATGACGGGGGAATTGGAATTGAAATTAAGAGATCAAGTCAATATTGTGGCGACCGCGGATTTAGCGAAAGCCTATTTAGTGAAGTGGAAAGAGATTTCCACCCAAATCAAAAATATGGATCGCTCACTCGCCGAGCGTTTCCGCACGATTTGCGATAAGATCTTCGAGATGAATTATTTATTGCGTGTGATTTCGTATCGCCACGCGAATTTAAATGAGAAGCCACGGATCGAGCAGCTGAAGATCATGATCAACCAAATGGATTATATGGCGAAGAAAGAGAAAGGCGAACTCGAATCTTTCATCGCAGAATCGGAGGCGACTCGCATGATGGAGGATAAAATCACTTTGAGTAAAATCAATACCCAGAAACGTAAAATCTCGATGAAGGAGATTTTATTGACGGGATTTAAAGAAGAATTAGACGTATTATTGAATTCGTAATCCGAGTTCGGTAGCTAATCCAGGAAAATCGAGACCATCGAAGGTGCCAGACGACATCATCAACAGGTTTTGGTTTTCCTGATTTTGTTTTAACAGGATTTGCTTCAGCTCTTCTTGTTCACGCACCACGACTAAGTTGGGGTGATTGAAATAGGTTTGAACCGTTTCTGCTTCGATTTTATCCATTCGCTTAATGGCCCTTGCGTGTTCGCTTAAGTAAATAATCGCTAAATCGGCATCTGCTAAAGTCCCTTTGTATTCCGGAAGAAACGCTGGATTCAAACTGCTAAATGTATGCAATTCGAGTGCGGCCACTAATTTGCGCTGTGGAAATTGGGCCTTCAGAGCTTGCGTGGTCGCTTTCACTTTCGAAGGAGCGTGAGCAAAATCTTTGTATAGTAATTGCGTATCAGATTCACCTACCCATTCTAAACGTTTCGCCGCTCCTTTGAAGGATTGAATGGCGGTGTAGAATTCAGTTTCACTCACGCCTAATTGTGAACAGATATGCAAGGCTCCTTGCAAATTCTTTAGTGTATGTTCTCCAAAAACCTGTAAGCCATATTCCTTCCCATCGTTTCCTTTTAAGAACGTTTGGCCATTTCTGATGACGGAATTATGTGCTTCATATCCCTCCGAATGGCAATGGGCTGGGCAAGCCTCAGCGATGGCCTCTAGCGTTTTATCCGTTTTGTCGAAAAACAAATGGCCCGCTTTGGGCATTTCTTTGACTAAATTTTCGAAGGCTTGCGTATACGATTCGAAAGTCGGGTAGACATTGATGTGATCCCAAGCAATGCCGGAAATCAAGGCAATGTGGGGTTGATACAAGAGAAATTTAGCTCTGCGATCGATAGGAGAGGCTAAATATTCGTCGCCCTCGATGATCATGATAGGGGCATCCGTGATGGAGGCCATTAAATCAAATCCTTCGATTCGTGCACCTACTAGGTAGTCAAATTTCTTGTTTAGGGTCTTTAAAACATGCAAAATCATCGAGGTGATACTCGTTTTGCCGTGGCTGCCGGCGATGACGATGCGCTGCTTGTTTTTGCTTTGTTCGTAGATGAAGGAAGGGTAGGATTCGATTTTTAATCCTAATTCTTGTGCTCTTAAAAGTTCTGGATTGTCCGCGCGTGCGTGCATTCCTAAAACAATGGTGTCTATGTCCGCGTTTATTTTACTTGGGAACCAACCAAACTCGGCAGGTAAGAGGCCGTGTTTCTCCAAAAGACTTTTGGATGGTTCGTAGATTTCATCGTCTGAGCCCGTTATTTCGTGTCCTTGAGATAAAAGAGCTAAGGCTAAGTTGTGCATCGCTGCACCACCGATGGCGATAAAATGAATTTTGGACATAATAACTTAATATGTATTTGTCTTGCAAAGTACATACTTTTATTGCAGTTTTGCACGTTTTTCCACAAACTCGAGGTGAACTCGGGTGCATTTAAATAGTCAGATGAAAAATTACATCGATCTAATTGACCAAACCATTGAGTTCCCTACTCGTGAGTTTAATATCAATGAGAACAATGAATTGTTATTTAACAATGTGCCTTTAATGGAAATCATTAAGCAATACGGTACTCCTTTAAAGGTTTCGTATTTGCCTAAAATTTCAGAACACATCGAGAATGCGAAGCTTCTTTTCAGAAACGCGATCAAAAAATACAATTACAAAGGAAACTACACCTATTGCTATTGTACGAAATCGTCTCATTTCTCTTTCATTTTAGAGGAAGTTTTGAAGCAAAATGTACACTTAGAAACGTCTAGCGCCTTTGATATTCCGATCATTCGCGACATGTACAACCAAGGTAAAATCTCTAAATCGACCTACATTCTGTGCAATGGTTACAAGCAGCCCTTGTATACCCAATATATCTCTGAGTTAATTAACGACGGGTTTAATTGCATTCCCGTATTAGATAATCTGAAGGAAATCGATTTCTATGAGAAATCGGTGACAGCAGAAAAGGTGAACATCGCTATTCGTATCGCGACAGATGAAGAGCCTGATTTCGCTTTCTACACGTCTCGTTTAGGGGTTCGTTATTCCGATGTAAACACGCTTTACAACGAAAAGATCAAGCCTAATCCACGTTTTAATTTGAAGATGTTACACTTCTTCATTAATACGGGGATTAAGGATTCTGCCTATTATTGGTCTGAATTAAGCCGTTTCGTGTACAAATACTGCGAAATGAAGAAGATCTGTCCGGAATTAGATTCAATCGATTTAGGCGGAGGCTTACCTATCCAAACTTCGTTGCAATTCAATTACGATTACCAAGCGATGGTCGATGAAATCGTCGAGTCAATCTCTTGGATTTGCAACAAAAACAACGTGCCTGTTCCTAACATCTTTACGGAGTTTGGTTCCTACACGGTAGGAGAAAGTGGTGCGGTATTATACGAGATTATTGACCAAAAGTTGCAGAATGACAAGGAGCTTTGGTATATGATTGATGGTTCTTTCATTACTCAATTGCCTGACTCGTGGGGAATGAATCAAAAATACATCATGTTGCCGGTGAACAACTGGGGGATGCCTTACCAAAAGGTCAACCTAGGTGGTTTAACCTGTGATTCGATGGATTTCTATAATACGGAAGCGCATAGCTCCGATTTATACTTGCCTATTTTTGAAGAGGAGTCAGAACGTCAATACGTTGGATTCTTCCACACAGGTGCTTACCAAGAATCTTTAGGAGGTTACGGCGGTATTCAACACTGCTTGATTCCAGCGCCTAAGCACGTGATTATCGACCGTTTAGAAGATGGTACGATTACCACTCGCTTATTCTCTGAAGAACAAAAAAGTGCACCGATGTTAGATATTTTAGGATACCAGCATTCGGAGCCTGTTACAGCTAAAAAGGAAACATCTGCAAAAGCGAAGTTAGCTTCGGTCTAAGATGAAAAAAGGAATCTTCATTCTGGCCTTAGCTTGCGCATTGATCTCCTGTTCGAGACAAGCCGCTTGCCCTGCCTATGGAATGACGCGCGCAAATACTAATCCTCCCAGTCAAAGGTTTTAGTCACCGCTTTCTTCCATTGATTACGGTAATGCGCTCGCTTATCGGAATCCATCGCGGGTTTCCAGGTATGCGCAATTCCCCAATTTTTGCGTAAATCATCCAAGTTTGCCCAATAACCTACGGCAAGTCCAGCCGCATAGGCTGCGCCTAGGGCAGTGGTTTCGATAATCTTTGGACAGATCACCTCTTCCCCGATAATATCAGATTGGAACTGCATCAACAATTGATTCACGACCATTCCGCCATCAACGCGAAGTGAGGCGATTGGGATGCCTGCATCTTTTTCCATCGCTTCGAGTACTTCCCAGGTTTGGAAAGCCGTTGCTTCTAGGGCCGCGCGCGCGATATGTGATTTATTGATGAATCGAGTTAAGCCCACTAAGGCACCACGTGCATCTTGTTTCCAATAGGGCGCATATAAGCCAGAAAAGGCCGGCACGAAATAGCAACCGCCATTGTCGTCTACTTGCTTTGCCAGTTTTTCAATATCAGGGCTATTTTTGATGATGCCTAAATTATCGCGTAACCATTGTACCAGAGCCCCTGTAATGGCCACAGAACCTTCCAATGCATAGTGAACAGGATCATTGCCTAATTGATAGGCAACGGTGGTTAATAGGCCAAATTGTGATGGAATAGCCTTCGTTCCTGTATTCATTAATAAGAAACAGCCGGTTCCATAGGTATTTTTTCCTTGGCCGGGATTGAAACAAGTTTGGCCTACTAAAGCAGCTTGCTGATCGCCCAAAATCCCCGCTAAAGGTACGCCACCTAAGACGCCTTTGGCTTTCGCATACACTAGAGAACTGGATTTAATCTCCGGAAGCATCGCTCTAG
>JAURHT010000274.1 GCA_030833145.1 Aquirufa sp. | reverse complement strand
TTCTTCATTTACTTCACAAATTCCTATCGAACGAATTTATATATCGATAAAGCCACGTCAAAAGGCACTTCTTCCATAGGAACATGACCTACGTTAAAAATCACTCCTTTACTTCCTTTTATGTCCTTCATAAATTCTGCCCCGTTATCCACAGAAATTAAATTATCTTTTGCACCCCATATAACGAATGTAGGCGTTTTGATTTCTTTTATGCGCTTGTAATCTCCGTGGAAAGATCCTTTGAAAATCTGCAAAGCTACCGCGCGATTTCCTTCCCGAATGGCAATGTCGTGGAATCGTTCCACCTGCTCATCTGTCACTTTAGACTGATCAGCATAAATCGATTCTAGACTTTTACGGACTAAAGATTTAGGCGTAACGTATAACAATAAATTATTAATGACTGGAGTAGACGCTAGTTTAAAACCTAGTGAGCCGCTTTCTCCTTTTTTGGGGTAACCCGCTGCATCAATCAAAACCATTTTCGCTAATCGTGACGGATTATGAAGCGCATAGTTCCAGGTAATGGCTCCACCCATCGAATTACCGACTAAAATGAAACGTTTAATCTTTAAGTGCGTCGCAAAAGAGTCAATAAACTTGGAATAATACGGAAAATCATAGTTGTTTTCCGGCGATGGCCCCGTTAGCGCAAAACCGGGTAGATCGAGACTAATCACCCGCTTGTAACGCTTTAAGTAAAGAGCTACGTTATCCCAGGTATTCAATGAAGAGGACATGCCATGTAATAAAATCAAAGGCAACGTATCCGTCGCCACTCCTTCATCTCGGTAATGCACCTTCATTCCCATAATAGGCATGAATTTCGAATCCTTGTTCGCATACAAAGGAATCAACTCCTCGACCGGACGATCCCGTTCAGCAAAGAATAGAATGACAGCAAATAGGGCAATAAAAATACCCGCGATAATTTTAGCGATTGTTTTCATATAATTGATTGAATACCATTTTGAATGTGCTGTGTGTTTGGCCTCTAAACGTTACTTCTGGACCATATACATACAGATTTCCTTTTCCCACTTTTGCTTTAAAAGCAGCAACTCCGTCTTGTAAATAGGCCTGACCGAAAGCCCATCCACTACGTAAGGTCTTCTCAGATGCGAACCAAGCTAAAGGAGTTAATTCTCCATGTGAGATAGACTCTGGAGATAATTTAAAGACTGGACTAGCTGCAAAGATGACATCAGCTTTAGCCGCCATTCCCCAGTTAGCTGTTGAATTTTGATCCACCGTTACTTGCATTAAACTACCTGGAATGTAGAATTTCTCACCCGGCAAGTTGCGCTCTTTACCGGCTACCATCTCTACTAAAGCATTCTTCACTGGAAGATTTAGGTGATACGCTAAATTCGCACTCGATCCGATCGTGATGATATCCCCACCCTCTTCTAAGAAAGCGCGAAGTGCAGGTATTGATTTAGCTGCGGTAATTTTACCCATCGTCTCTGTGTACTCTGCTGGAATTTCTGCCTCTACTGGTTCTTTTTCATCCCACTCGTTTGCTGGTTCTGCTTTCAAGCCTGGAATGGCTCCTTTGACAAAAATCAACACATCGAATTTCGAACGTAAATTGCCTTTATCGATCTCCTTCGCGAACACTAATTTGAAATCGAAATGATGTTGCTCTAGAATCCAACGTAACCATCCGGAGGGCATTGAACCTCCATAAGTATCCCAAAGACCCACGCGCTTCGTCCCCACCTTAGCCGAAACGGTAGCTGGTAAAGCGTTCAAAACTTGTGTTTTCACGGACGCCTTTGCTAAGATATCCGCTGCAGCCGCACTGTGTTTCACATAAAAAGCGGATGCGTTTTTCGAAACCTCGATACCCGCTTTCAATAAATCATTTAACAAAGTAAACGAGGCATTATCCGAAGTCGAGAAGGAATAATAGGCCCCTGTTGCGAAAGCTGGTTTTGCTTTTTGAAGTTCCCCATAAGGCACCGTTTCGAATGGCCCGTTTACGTCTTCCAAAATCCGATCGAACTGAATTCCCATCGTATACGCTGGCGTCCAACCTGCGGCGTCATAAGGACGAACTGGAGGGCCACCTGGATATTGGAAGTCATTAGGGTGATCTTGTGGTTCGAACATGTCAATCACGTGAGGACGGAAAGCTTGATTTGTCTTCACTATATAAGAACCTGCTGGATAGGCTTTTCCATTCACTTCGAAGGCTTTCATTGCCTTCTCTACGCGGATACCACTTTTGATCAAGATATTGATAAATGCAATACCCGACGTCGACTGGTCAGCCGTCACGATATAGGCACGTGCATCACGCGTGGCTGGATTCTTGTAGACAGCAGTGA
>JAURHT010000209.1 GCA_030833145.1 Aquirufa sp. | reverse complement strand
CAGGTGATGAATTACCTAAATTAGGTTTTGCGGCAGAAGATGCGGGATATCAAGCTCCCGCAGCTGACGGTTCAGGCGTTCAAGTAAAAGTTTCACCTACCTCAGATCGTTTACAACTATTAGATCCTTTCGCTGCTTGGGAAGGAAGTGATATTACAGGTTTGAAATTATTGATCAAGGCCAAAGGTAAATGTACAACCGATCATATCTCGATGGCAGGTCCATGGTTAAAATATCGTGGTCACTTAGATAACATTTCTAATAACATGTTAATTGGTGCTGTTAACTTCTTTAACGAGATGACTGACAATGTGAAAAATCAATTAACAGGGGAATATGGTCCGGTACCGGCAACCCAACGAGCCTATAAGGCAGCTGGTGTTGGTACAATTGTTGTTGGAGATACGAACTACGGTGAAGGATCATCTCGTGAGCACGCGGCAATGGAACCTCGTCACTTAGGTGTACGTGCAGTTTTAGTTAAGTCGTTTGCTCGTATTCATGAGACCAACTTGAAAAAACAAGGTATGCTGGCATTAACATTCGCTAATGAAGCAGATTATGATAAGATTCAAGAAAACGATAGCATCAATATTGTTGGCCTTAGCTCATTTGCTCCAGGTAAAACATTATCGATTGAATTAGTTCATGCTGATGGTTCTAAAGATAGCTTTGCTGTGAATCATACCTACAATGAGCAACAAATCGAATGGTTTAAAGCAGGAGGCGCATTGAATATTATTCGTGCATCCGTAAAATAGATTTGATATAAGGCGCAGAATTGCTAATTTTGCGCCTTAATTTTTATAATTAAGCCCTTTTATCAATCACTCATGGCAGCGATTAACGCAGTTAAAATATTTTCTGGATCAGCGTCTAACTATTTGGCGAAAGAAATTGCTAAGTATTATGGCAAAGATTTAGGAGCCGTTACAACCTTACGATTCTCAGATGGAGAAATGTCTCCAAGTTTTGATGAATCCGTACGTGGTTGTGATGTATTTATTATTCAATCAACATTCCCGACTGCCGATAATTTAATGGAGTTATTGTTGATGATTGATGCTGCTAGAAGAGCATCAGCACACTACGTAACGGCAGTTATTCCATACTTTGGATATTCGCGTCAAGATCGTAAAGATCGTCCACGCGTAGGTATTGGAGCTAAATTGATTGGTAATTTATTGACGGCAGCTGGAGCTGATCGTTTAATGACGATTGACTTACATGCTGGTCAAATCCAAGGATTCATGGATTTCCCTGTAGATCACTTAGAAGGAAATGCCATCTTTGTGCCTTATTTGAAATCATTAAATTTAGAAAATATCGTATTTGCTTCTCCTGACGTAGGAGGTGTAGTACGTACTCGCAACATGGCCAAATTCTTTAATGCAGAAATGGTTATTTGCGATAAGCACCGGAAACGTGCCAACGAAATTGCATCCATGCAGTTAATTGGTGATGTAAAAGGAGCAGACGTCGTGCTTGTTGACGATTTAATTGACACCGGTGGTACTTTATGTAAAGCCGCTCAATTAATCATGGACAAGGGCGCAAATTCCGTTCGCGCGGTAGTAACTCACCCAGTTTTATCGGGTAAGGCTTATGAGAATATCTCTAATTCAGTATTAACGGAATTATTGGTAACAGATACCATTCCTCAAAAGAATGCGTGCGACAAAATAAAGGTATTATCAGTTGCTGAATTATTTGCCAAAGCAATTGGTCGTATCCGTGATCACGAATCTATCAGTTCACTATTTATTAAATATTAATTTTAACCGTTTTCAGGGGATAGCCTACGTGCGAAAGACTGGAAACACTAACAAAAACAAAATGAAAAAGTTAGAAATTGTAGGATACAAGAGATCTACATTAGGAACTAAAGGTTCTAAAGATTTACGCTTAGAAGCATTAGCTCCATGTGTTCTTTACGGTGGTAAAGAGCAAGTACACTTCGCTGTACCCATGATCCTTTTCCGCGAATTATTATATTCAGCAGATGTATACGAAGTAGAATTAAACATCGAAGGTGATATTCACCGTGCTATTTTGCAAGATGCTCAATTCCACCCAGTAAACGAGATGATCTTACACGTAGACTTTTTAGAAATCGATTCTAAAAAGCCAATCAAAATAGATGTTCCTGTTAAAATTGTAGGAAACTCTCCAGGTGTAATCAAAGGGGGTAAAATGGTACAAAAATTACGTAAAGTATCTTTACGTGGTTTAGTAGCTAACATTCCTGATTTTGTTACAGCTGATATTTCAGGTTTAGACTTAGGTCAAACAGTTAAAGTAAACAAATTAGTAGTTGAAGGTTGTGAGATTTTAAATCCAATGTCCAACCCAGTAGCGACAATCGATATCCCAAGAGCATTAAGAGGTAAATTAACTGCTTAATCTTTTAATGACAGAACGATAGATCAAAATAGCCTGACAATAGTCAGGCTATTTTATTTTAAACGACATAAAAAAAGGCCTCAATTTCTTGAGGCCTTTTTAATGAAGAATCTAAAATCTAGCGCTTCGCAATTACTTTAACGATAGGAGCCTTTTCCATGTGAGAAGCATGGCTTGCCGACTTACCTACGTGAATGTATGGTGCGATAACCAAAGAAACGATAGACATCAATTTGATTAAGATATTCATAGATGGACCAGAAGTATCTTTAAATGGATCACCTACCGTATCACCAGTAACAGCGGCTTTATGTGGTTCAGAACCTTTCTTGAAAGTTTGACCATCAATTAACACGCCTTTTTCAAATGATTTCTTAGCGTTATCCCATGCACCACCAGCATTTGATTGGAAAATACCCATCAACACACCTGATACAGTAACACCAGCTAATAAACCTCCTAATACTTCTGGTCCCATGGTAAAGCCAACAAGTACAGGTACAGTCAAAGCAATAGCTCCAGGCAAAATCATTTGACGGATAGATGCTTCAGTTGAGATAGCCACACATTTTTCATACTCAGGCTTTGCCTTGTACTCCATAATTCCAGGAATTTCGCGGAACTGACGACGAACCTCGTTAACCATTTCCATAGCAGCTTTACCTACAGCAGAAATACAAAGAGCAGAGAAGATAAATGGAATCATACCGCCAACAAATAATCCGGCTAATACATCCGCCTTATAAATATCAATTTGT
>JAURHT010000183.1 GCA_030833145.1 Aquirufa sp. | reverse complement strand
TTAAATCGCTCATCTGAACTAATTTTTATTTGATGATAATCAGCGCTTAGCGGCCCACTTGTGCATAAGATCGTCTGATTGGGGTTGCAAAGATAGGAAAAATATTTCTTTCCAAAAACATTTGCCTACTTTTTACCTTTAATCGACTGTACAAAGTCAATGATCTCAGCCTGAAGGTCTTTGGCCTGTGCGATCATCTTGACAAACGCACTACCAATGATCGCTCCAGACGCATTTTTAGAGGCTTTCAGAAAGCTCTCGTGGTCTGAGATTCCAAAACCAATCAAACGCGGGTTCTTCAAATTCATCTGTGCGATGCGATCGAAATAAGTCTCTTGAATCGCAGAAATACCTGTTTTTGCCCCCGTCGTGCTCGCTGAAGAGACCATGTAAATGAATCCCTTCGAGACCGAGTCAATGTGGCGAATGCGCTCATCGTTCGTTTGGGGTGTGATCAATAAGATATTGTACAAACCGTACTTCTCAAAGATGGCTTTGTAGGATGCCTCGTATTCCACCATCGGTAGATCAGGTAAAATCAAGCCATCCACGCCTACTTCCGCACATTTCGCGCAGAAAGCCTCCACGCCGTATTGTAACACAGGATTGATATAACCCATCAAAAGAACGGGCACCGTGATTGTTTGACGCATGTCTTTCAATTGCTCGAAAAGATGTGCCACACTCATTCCCTGTTCTAAAGCGGCTTGATTCGATAGCTGTATCGTTTCTCCATCGGCCACCGGATCAGAATAAGGCATTCCCACCTCAATAATATCGACGCCTCCTGCTTGCAGCGCGTTCAAAACGGTCATCGTATCCTCTACGCGAGGAAAACCAGCCGTGGTATATACATTTAAAATAGGCTCAGTCGCCTTGGAGAATAGAGCTGAAATTCTGTTCATCTTAGTCATTCAATTTTAAACGGTTTTGGTAGGTCGCTAAATCTTTGTCCCCTCTTCCGGAAACATTAACGACTACAATTTCATTCGGCTTAGCTTGCAGTCTTTCGAATACGGCCAAAGCATGTGCGGTCTCTAAAGCCGGAATAATACCCTCTAATTGGGAGCATTCCACGGCAGCCACTAGCGCCTCCTCATCGGTCACTCCATAAAAAGTGGCACGACCCGATTCAAATAAATGCGCGTGCATTGGCCCAATTCCAGGATAATCCAAGCCAGCAGAGATGGAATAAGGCTCAATTACCTGGCCGTCCTCTGTTTGCATCGATAAACTCTTGCTACCGTGTAAGACGCCCGGCTTTCCTAAGAAAGTCGTTGCTGCTGAATGGCCTGAATTCACTCCTAGACCTGCCGCCTCCGCTGCGATTAAAGCAGTGCGTGGCTCATCTAAGAAATGGTAAAACGCACCAGCCGCATTCGATCCACCACCCACACACGCAATCACGTAGTCGGGGTAATCGCGGCCTTCTTTTTCTTGTAATTGGAAACGGATCTCCTCTGAAATAACCGCTTGAAAACGAGCGACCATGTCCGGATATGGATGTGGTCCTACCACCGAACCGATGATGTAATGGGTGTCTACCGGGTGATTAATCCAGTGGCGCATCGCCTCATTGGTGGCGTCTTTCAAGGTTTGGGAACCCGATTTAGCCGCCACTACTTGCGCACCTAACATCCGCATACGCGCCACGTTAGGGGCTTGTCTTTCGATGTCGATGGCACCCATGTAGACGATACATTCCATACCCATCAAGGCACAAACCGTTGCTGTAGCCACGCCGTGCTGTCCAGCACCCGTTTCTGCTACGATTTTTGATTTGCCCAGGCGTTTCGCTACTAGGATTTGGCCTATCGTATTATTAATCTTGTGTGCCCCTGTGTGACACAAATCTTCGCGCTTTAAATAGATGTTCGTTTTGTATTTTGCAGACAAACGCTCTGCCTTGAAAAGCGGCGTAGGACGACCCACGTAATCTTTCAATAAGGCGTGGAATTCTTCCTGAAAAGAGGGTTCCGCGATAATGTCTAAATAGCGGGAACGTAATTCCTCGACATTTGGGTATAACATTTCTGGAATAAAGGCCCCGCCAAAATTCCCGTAATACCCACGCTCATCTACATTAAATGACATATTTATAGCTGTTTTACTAGTTCTTTCACTTGCTCGACATCCTTGAATCCGGGACGTATTTCGAGTTTACTATTAAAGTCCAAAGCGTATAAGCCCGGAAAATCCTTCACCTTTTCCACATCTTCCGCCTGCAATCCGCCTGCTAAAATGTAGGGGATATCTAGCGTATAATGGGCTAAAAGTGACCAATCAAAATGCGCTCCTGTTCCACCTACCTGAGCCCCTTTCTTCGTATCAAACAAATAAAAATCAGGTTTGTCTGATAGATCGAGATCTTTCGCTGAGCCCACACTAATCGCCTTGATGACCTGTAATCCGGCGGCTTGCAAGGCATTTATTTCTGTTTGGCCCTCTTCTCCGTGCAATTGCACGACCGAGAAACCGGCATTTTTAGACAAAGCGATAATGTTGTCAGTCCTTTCGTTCACAAACACGCCAACCGCCTTCGTTTTGGCTGGCAAGGCTGGGATCACAAAATCAGGTCCCACGTAGCGCGGCGATTTAGGTGCCCAAATAAAGCCCAAGAAGTCTGGCCCTAAAGCCGCCACTTCTTGGATGTTTTCTGGTTCCCGCATGCCACAAACTTTCCACTTCATACCTAGTTGATAAAGTCGCTTAAGGCTTTTCCTGGGTTATCGGTCTTCATAAAGCTTTCGCCTATCAAGAAACCTCGGTAACCGTAGGTCTTTAATTCTGTTATGATCTCCGGCCCGGAAATGCAACTTTCCGAAACCTTGACGAATTGGGAGGGTATTTTGGCTGCCAAAACTTTAGACGCCTCCACATTTTGCTCCGAGAAATTCTTCAGATTCCGGTTATTCACTCCTACCACGGAAATATACTCTCCCAGCGAACGATCCAATTCTTCTTGATCGTGCACCTCGAGTAAAGTTTCCATACCTAATGAACGCGCTAGCGTTCCTAATGTTTTGATTTCAGCTGGACTTAAAGCCGCCGCAATCAAGAGTACCACGTCAGCGCCCATGGACTTTGCTTCGATGATTTGGTATTCATCGATCATAAAGTCTTTGCGCAAGATGGGCGTATTCGGATTCGTGCGTCTAGCTAAATCGAAATCAGCATAGGTTCCTCCAAAATAGGATTCATCCGTCAACACCGACAAACAGGCCGCACCCGCTTCCACATAGCCTTTTGTCACCACATCCACACCCAAACGATCATTGATGATGCCTTTTGAGGGAGATTTGCGCTTGAATTCAGCAATGACTCCGGTGGAAGCCGGCTGAACTAAAGACATCGACAAGGAATGACAAGCGCGCGCGAAAAAACCTTGTTTTTCGAGCTGAGCAGTCGTGACGCGTGCTTTGCAAGCGGCGACTTCTTGTCTTTTGGTGGCTATGATTTGGTCTAATATGCTCATCTTAATCCATTATAAATTTCTTGAACGCCTGGAAAGCACGACCACTTTCTAAGGATTCCTTCGCTAAAGCATATC
>JAURHT010000192.1 GCA_030833145.1 Aquirufa sp. | reverse complement strand
CAGCTCGTCAAGAAGGTCTTTCTTACTCAGCGTTCATGGGTAAATTCAATAAATCTGGAATGACTTTAAATCGTAAAGTTTTAGCTGACTTAGCGATGAATCACCCAGAAGCTTTCAAAGCAGTTGTGAAGAACTTGAAGTAATTCTTGTTTCAACAGAAAGAGAGCCTCGAATTTTTCGGGGCTTTTTTTTGTGCCTATATTTGTCAAATGATGCATCAGCCGATCTACCTTGATTATGCAGCGACGACTCCGGTTCACCCGGAGGTGCTTTCGGCTATGCTCCCCTATTTTACAGAGGTATTCGGTAACGCTGGTTCATCCGCCCATTTATATGGTTGGAGAGCCGCTGAAGCAGTAGAGCAATCTCGTGCCACACTCGCAACCTATTTTCAAGTGAAACCCTCTGAAGTTGTATTTACTTCTGGCGCAACAGAATCAATTAATTTAGGTATTCGCGGTTTTCTACAAGGAAAACCGAAGGGACATATTATTACGAGTGTCTTAGAACACAAAGCTGTGTTGGAGGTATTTCAGGCATTAGAGCTCGAAGGTTGGTCCGTTACTTATTTATTAAATGTAACTGAATTTGAACAGGCCATTCGTCCAGATACCGTTTTGGTTTCACTGATGTTAGTGAATAATGAATTAGGAACGATTCTTGATTATGAGGCGGTTTGGGACATTTGTGATAAACGAGGTTTATGCTTCCATTCAGATGCGACTCAGGCGATAGGGAAATTAGCTTTAACGAGAATGCCTCATTTACTAAGTTTTAGTGGACACAAGATTTATGGACCCAAAGGTATCGGGGCTTTAATTTCCCGAGTTCCTTTGCAGCCTATCTCTTATGGAGGTGGGCAAGAACGAGGTTTACGTCCTGGTACATTGCCTGTTCCTTTAATCGTGGGTTTGGCAAAAGCGGTAGAGATGATTCCTGTATGGCTTTCTAAGGCTTCTTTTTACGAGAATGCCAAAGAGAGACTTTCTACTTTCCTACCATTGATTAATTCACCTGTAAACTCGGTTCCCTCCATTCTTAATTTTACCCTTAACGGGGCTGATTGGGAACGAATGTTTCAAGTATTAAATAGTTTAGCTTTTTCGAATGGTTCAGCCTGTAACTCCAAGACGGAATTGCCTTCACACGTCTTGAAAGCTTTAGGGCATTCGGATGAAGATGCGTTAGCAAGTGGTCGATTTAGTTTAGGCTATTTTACCACAGAAGAGGAAATCGATCATGTATGCGAAATCCTGTCTCAACATTTACCCAAACTCCTATGAAAGAGCTGTACACGGTCATTCAGCAAGTGAAGGATTTGCAAAAGTCAGGGTTAAAGTTTGTATTAGCAACCGTTGTTCGCGTCGAAGGTAGCGCTTACCGTCGTCCAGGAGCTAGAATGTTGATTGCAGAAGATGGAAACTGGTGGGGAGGAATTTCGGGTGGTTGTTTAGAGGGTGATATTTTGAAGAAGGCACAGCTGGCCTTGTTTTCACAAACTTATAAAACGATTACGTATGACACGCGTGAAGAAGATCCTTTTGCTTTAGGCATAGGGCTAGGGTGTCAAGGAGTGATTGAAATACAGATCAATCCGTTTCAAGTTCAGATAAATGCGTTAGTGGAAGCCTTAGAGAATCATTTAGCCGGAAATGAAGCGCACACGTTGAGAATGCGATTTTCGGCCGATTTTCAAGTTGAATTAGCGAAAGCGTCAGTCTCTCACGGAACTGATTGGGTGGATGATGTCTTCACGGAGTATTTGCCGGCGCCTATGACGGTTTGGGTTTTTGGGAATCAATTTGATGCGCAGGGATTTATTCAGCAAGCGAGTGAATTGGCGTGGCGCGTGAATTGGGTGGGGATTTTGTCTAAAATGGCATCGCATCTTACTGTTCAGGGACGCTATGGTTATGAGGATCTTTGGCCTATACAATCTTCTGATTTTCTGGTAATGATGACGCACGATTTGGAAAAGGATGTCAAGATTTTGGAAAAATTGCTCTCCGCTCCCATTACACCAGCCTATATAGGAATTCTTGGTCCTAAGAAAAGATTTGAAAAGCTCCAAAACCATTTCAAGCAGGATTTAGTTACACTGTTACCTATTTCTACTCCAATTGGTCTAGATATAGGTGCAGAAGGACCAGAAGAGATTGCGATCTCGATTATGGCAGAAATTTTATCAACTAAAAATAATAGAAACGGCCAGCGATTAAGTTTACGAGATCGCGCCATTCACGAATAACATGAGTACTCAGATCAACCGCCTAAAAGAACAAATTAACCCATTACGTGATGCTTTAGTGCATCATCCCATTAATTCCTTTATTCAAAGTACGACCGAGTTAGAGGTGTTTATGAAGCACCATGTCTTTGCCGTTTGGGACTTTATGTCCTTAGTAAAGAAGTTGCAACAGGAATTTACTTCGGTGGATGTGCCTTGGAATCCTAAAGGCCCTGCAGAAGTTCGTTACCTAATTAATGAGATTGTCTTGGGAGAAGAGTCCGATGTGGATCAAAATGGGGTATACATTAGCCATTTCGAACTTTATTCAAGAGCAATGGAGGAATTATCCTTTATGCCCTCCCCTTTCTTACACGAATTAAGATCCTATGCGAATTTGGATGAATTATTGCTGGCTATTCCTAAAGCCAATATCCCTGAATCCGTTAAGGCTTTCTTGACATTTACTTTTTCTTCGATTCAAAATAGAAGCATTGAAGAGATTGCGGCTATTTTTACTTTTGGTAGAGAAGATATCATTCCAGAAATGTTTCAAGTCATTGTCGATCAATTAAAGCGTGATTCCCCAGAAAAAGTGGAAACACTTGTGTATTATTTAGAGCGTCATATCGAAGTAGATGGTGGTCACCATAGTGAGTTAGCCTATAAGATGATGGAGCATTTGTGTGGAGATGATGAGACTAAGTGGCAGAAAGCGACTCAGGCGGCTGTAGAATCTTTACAGGTTAGGCTTAAGTTGTGGGACGGGATAGTAGAGCATAAAGTATAAAGCACAAAGCATAAAAATGCAAAAAGCCCGATCCATCACAGATCGGGCTTTTTAATTTTACCGCTTAGGCTTATTTTACTTCTTCAAAAGAAACGTCTTCCGCTCCTCCGTCAGATCCATTTGAATCTGCTGATTGAGTTGCTTGACCGCCTTCTGCTTCAGCTCCTGCCGCATACATCTCTTGAGATGCCGCTGTCCAAGCCGTGTTTAATTTTTCTAATCCAGCATCGATACCGGCTAAATCTTGAGAAGCGTGAGCCACTTTCAATTCTGCCAAAGCACCTTCAATTGCCGTTTTATTTCCTTCTGATAATTTCTCACCGTATTCTTTCAATTGCTTGTCCGATTGGAAAATCAACGCATCTGCTTGATTGATTTTTTCTACTTTTTCTTTTTCTAATTTATCCGATGCCTCATTTGCTTT
>JAURHT010000231.1 GCA_030833145.1 Aquirufa sp. | reverse complement strand
TCACCCGTAGCGACACCACCCCCATTGTAAAAATATTCATACATGAGGACATTGGTATTTAAACCTTCTTGAATATTGTTTTGAAAATTAACTTGGGTTTTCTCCGGACTTAACAAGGAAAACAATTGAGGTTCGGAAGCCTCCACAGATTCTTTGGTTTTTTTGCATCCAAAAAGAAACAATAAAGAAAATAATAGGTAGTATTTTGGCACGAAATATTTTTATGCTAAAAATAAAAAAAGGAAATGGGAAAGTCGTTAAACTTTCCCATTTCCTTTAAAATTAATTTGGATTAATATCCTGGATTTTGAACCAAATTTTTGTTACGGTTCATTTCATCGCGGTGGATAGGCAAGAAATACATCTTATCTGCCCAAGCACGGTTTTCTTTACCTGGATCCATTTGGACTACTTTATATTGATAGTCATAGCTAGTAGGATCATATTTATAAAGTGTAACCGTTTTCCCTGCTTTCAAAGTACCGATTACGTTCATGATTTCCACTTTTCTACCCAAGGTAGTCGAGGCAATCATCCAACGACGCGCGTCATGATATCTTTGCTCTTCAAATGCCATTTCAATTCTACGTTCGTTGCGGTATCTTTGACGCAATGCATCACCACTTTCGTTGGTCGCTGGCATACCTGAACGGAAACGAATTTTGTTCAACCACGCACGAGCCTCAGCATCTTGACCTAACTCGATACAAGCCTCAACATAATTGAATACTGCTTCCGTATAACGTAAGAACGGCCAAGGAATTTGTTGCCAAGTACTTTGATCAACGATCGCTGGATTTGGATCTAAGAATTTACGGAAATAATATCCTGTATAACTTCCATTCCAATCTTCCACTGAACTTTTACGTGTATCTAATCCAAAGTAAGGAACTTTAGAACCACCCGAGGTGATTTCGTATTGACCTGTTTGAATTTGGTTTAATGGATCTTTTGCAGCTACGTCAGCCGTACGTGGTTTCCAAGTAGAACCATCATACATTAAAGAAACATAGAAACGTGGATCACGATTGGCATAAGGATTAGCCGAATGCTCTGCGTTAGACCAAGAGAATTTAGTACCATCCATCATTTCGTAATCATCTACGAAATTTTGAATAGGTGCATTTCCAGCCCAGTTGTGATATCCGTTAGGTCCATTAAACAAACCGATACGGCCACCATTTTCTTGCTTAGCATTAATAAAGTAGCGAGCGAAAATCAAATCTTTTTCGCCACCATTTCTAGCTAAAGCAATATTTTGGTAATTCGCACTTCCGTCATCTTTAGCTGCAGGAGCAGATAAGTTTAATTGACTACCAAAACCTGATAAATCTAACACTGCTTTAGCAGCATCCTTAGCTTTAGTCCAACGCTCAGCGCGTGTTCCATCCACATAGGCAACAAACTCAGGATTTGTGTAAGCAGCCATGGCAGCCGATTTAGACTTAGCCGTAGTTGCGTCATATAAATCACTGGCAGCATAGATTAAAATACGAGATTTTAATGCCATGGCAGCAGGACGAGTAGCACGGCCAGCAGCCATAGAAAGTCCATTCAATGCGGTCGAAGCTTCATCGCAATCCTTGACAATGAAATCAATACACTCTTTCATGGTGTTTCTTTTTGACAAAAATTCAGTATCAGCCAAAGAAAAAGACTTATCCACGATAGGTACACCACCAAAATAGCGAACTAACTGATGGTAAAAATAAGCTCTCATGAACTTCGCCTCCCCAGTCAAACGAGTGACCGTAGCAGCAGGAAATGTAGTTGCTTTTTTCAAGTTTTCGATGGCCAAGTTGCAAGCACGTATACGAGTATACATATTTTGCCAACTTAGCGTTCCGTTAATCCAACCTGGATCAGCAGGTTGAGAACGTGATTCAGTAATCGTAGTAATGTTACGACCTGGGTGCGTAAAAGATGCCTCATCCGTTAAGGAAGCTAACATCTGCTCATCGAATCCTCCTACTCCTAAACCTCCATAGAGTTCAGTTACAAAGGCATCTGCTAAGCTAGGATCTGTCCAAACGACAGATTCCGAAAGTTGATCTAAGGGTTTTGTGTTGACAAACTTGTCATTACAGCTAGTAAAGACAGTGCCGAAAACCGATAGCGCAATGATTAAATATCTTTTTTTCATTGTTTTGTCTATTTAGTTATTAAAACGTTGCTGTTAATCCTACATTAATAAGTTTAGATTGCGGGTAGTATTGTCCAGTTGCATTAACTGTTTCTGGATCATATACTCCCAACGCATCCCAAGTAAACATGTTCAATCCGTTGGCATACACTCTGCAATTCTTCAAACCGATTTTGCTCAACGCTTGACCTGGTACATTGTATCCAATTTCAAAGTTTTTCAAACGGATGTAATCGTTACTACGTAACCAATACGTGTTATTTCCAGAGAAATATTGATCATTACGGTTAGCTAAACGAGGATGAACACTGCTTGGATTTTCTACTGTCCAACGATTTTGGTAAATATCCAATAGGAAGTTACCAATGTTTCCAGACTCACCCGCACTTACGTATTGCATCGCACCAGCAGCTCCTTGAAATAAGATTGTTAAATCAAAGTTTTTGTAAGAAGCACCTAAGTTGAAACCACCTTGGAATAAAGGCAATTGAGTAAAGTCATTACGAACCATATCGTTCGGGTCGATTTTGCCATCCCCATTCCAATCCTTGTATTTCATATCACCAGGACGCAATGTATTTACGATAGCTTTGTAGCTAATTGTATTTGCATCAATAGCTGCTTGGTCTTTAAATACCCCATCATATTGATAAG
>JAURHT010000033.1 GCA_030833145.1 Aquirufa sp. | reverse complement strand
TCGGGCAATAATCCTAATTTTTTGGCTGTTTCGACGGTGGGAAGGGTTCCGATTGATTCCACTTAATTGAGTTTAAAATTGAAATGCAAAGATAGGAAACTTAGCTTAGAGAGCAAAGATTATAGAGTAGAGAGTACAGAGAAAATCATCTAAAATATCTACTCTATCATCTATAATCTCTACTCTATACTCTATAATCTCTACTCTATACTCTATAATCTAAAGTCTTTAAATCCCCCAATACTCCCGATCCTCCGGCACATCGACGTCCCGGAATTTATCGGAGAAGTGAATGATTTCACAGAGCATGGGATTTTGGCGCCAAAATTTACCCAAACCCTGATCACCGCTCCATTGATTAAACAAGGGTCTCAACGATGATGGAATCAATACAGGCGGAGAATTAACGCCTTGAAAAGAGGCAACAATGGCTCTATTGGGATTAGCCAAAGAAGTTAAATTCTTTAAATGGCTAGAGGTTAAGAAAGGCAAATCACACAAGAGCACTAACACATCTTTGGAAAAATCGATTGTTTTCAAGCCCACTGCCAGCGACTCCCCCATTCCTCTGTCCCAGTCCTTTACCTGGACAAAAGACAAGGTTGAGAACTCTTTTTGTAAATTTTCGATAATACGAATGGATTGTGCTACCTCCGCCCCTAAACAAACTTGAACTTCTTTACAAACACTAAAGGCGAGGCGAATAGACCGTTCTAAAAGGCTTTGGCCCTGGTACACTAATAATTGT
This sequence comes from Aquirufa sp., assembly GCA_030833145.1. The sequence continues at coordinate 15,385 of JAURHT010000033.1, read as the reverse complement.
TTGGCTTCTCCTAAACGGGACGAAGCGCCCGCCGCTAAAATTAATCCGGTCATCTGTTCTTTTGAATTTCACTAATTTAAATAAAAATAATTAAAGCAGAGGTGCTAATTTTAGGGAATGCTTCGAGAAAACGAAATCCAATTTATTCAAGAAAATCTCCACAGGGATCCGGTTGCGATTGCCCTGGAAGCAGCAAAATACCCTAATTTAGACATTCCTCTATTAGTGGGCCAAATAAAAGCCAGACAAAAACTCAAGGACAAAATGCCTCTTTGGGTGACGAATGAAAGGGTATTCTTCCCTCCTGCTTTGGCTCTAGAACAATCATCTTCTGAAGTAACGGCAAACTTCAAGGCTTCCTTAGTGCACGGAAAAGTCGTGGACCTAACGGGTGGAATGGGTTTAGATAGCTTCGCCTTCGCACAAGCAGGATGCGAGGTAGATTACATCGAAAGACAGGAAGAACTCGCGAAAATCACCGCGTTTAATCACTTTGTATTAAAAGCAGAAAACATCCGGCACCACACAGGCGATAGTTTAAAATGGCTTTCAGGTTGTGTAGAATTATTTGACTTCCTTTATGTGGATCCGGCCAGAAGAGATGGAGACGGCAACAAAGTAGTCTTATTGCAAGATTGCGAGCCCAATGCGCTGGAATTAATCCCCTATATCAACAATAAAACCAGTTTATTGATAAAAACGAGTCCCTTATTGGATTTAGATCGGGCCACCAAAGAATTAGGTGGGGTAGAAAAGATTTATATTGTCTGCTTTAAAAACGAGGTGAAAGAATTGCTCTTTTTAAAGACCTCTCAATCTTCGGAAGATCCTTCCGTCGAAGTCATTGAATTAAGTCAAGCTGATTCACTGCCATTTAAAGGTAATAAATCCATTGAATCTGCAAGCATTTGCGACTTCGGCCCTGTTTCAAACTACCTATACGAACCTAATGCAGGTGTGCTGAAGGCTGGATTCTTTAAAATGGCCGGAAAAGGATTGTTTAAAATTGCACCTAATACTCATTTATATACTTCGGAGAACCTGCATACTAATTTTGCCGGGAGAACGTTTGAGCTTTTGGCAGAGGGACCTTTGGAAAAAAAATGGATTAAGTCCGTTTTACCAGGCTTACAAGCGAATATTTCTACCCGAAATTTTCCTATCAAAGCAGACGAAATTCGGAAGAAATTTCAATTGAAAGATGGCGGAGAATTTACGCTTTTTGCCTTCAGAGATCATACAAACAAAAACAAGGTTGCCCTAGCTAAAAAAATCTCCTAACTTTAGTAAAAATTTCATCCTATGAAGAAGATCGCTATTCTACTTTTCTTTTTTGCTTTTGCATACAACGCCTCTGCTCAAGTTTTTTCTGGCATGTCTGAAGTAGATAAATCGAAAAAAGAAGGAGTATATACTTTCGTCAATACGCAAGAAAAATACGCCAGAGCAAGTTGGAAAGCTTATTTAAGTAAATTTGGTAAGGTAATCGAGGGAAAAAACGGCACCTACTCTAGCTCAGATATTAAGATTGCTAGCATCTCCGATAATCCTTTAGTAGTGGTATCTAAAGTTTCTGAAGAAAATAAGAAGGTGAAATTATTCGTTTCAATTGCCACAGGAAATGACGAATACATCCAAACAGGTCACGCAAAATTAAGTGAAACGAGCACTTGGATCGAGGATTTCATCAAAATTGTAGATTTAGAAGAAGCTGTAAGAATCGAAGAAAATAAATTAGCTGAATTGGTTTCGGCTCAAGCGAAGAACAGTAAACAAGCGGAACGTTTAATTCGCGAATTAGATTCTAACACGAGACAAATCAACAATTTGGAAGAACGCTTAAAAGAAGCGAAAATCGAAAAAGAAAAGATTTTAACGAATCAGGTTCAGAATAAAGTAGATCAAAAAACGAAAGAGGAGGAAATTGCTGCACAGAAGGCAGCCGTTGAATCTGCGAAACAAAAAATCAAATGAAAAAACTGATCATTGCCCTCTTCACGATATCGTTATTTTGCAACTTTGGCAGAGTAGAGTATTCTGCGCTTAATCCGAAGGCGAAAACAATTCAAGTGGATTCTTCAGCAAGAATAGTGGCTGCTAATCCTTCTAAGGTAACTCCTAATGAAATACCATCAGAGCAAGAATCACCTGAGGCTTCTGACGAAAGCGCTGGCTGGGCAAAATATATTGCATTAGGCATTAAAACCTTTTTTGCGACCTTATTAAAACTCTTGGTAGCTTAATATGCTATCCTACTCGATCACCACTCCTATCCAAGCACCTATTAGTCACGTAAAAGAACTTTTTACAGCTGATCTTTTGCTTAATTTATCGCCCCCTTTTCCTAGAGTCGCCTTACAGCGCTTCGATGGATGCAAAAAAGAGGATAATGTCGTTCTTGTTATCCATCTCATTTTCTTAAAGCTTACCTGGAGTTCCCTGATTACAGAAGACTTAGAAACGGAGCAGGAATGGTATTTTATTGACAGAGGAGTTAAGATGCCTTTTGGATTGCAATTTTGGCAACACAAGCATAGAGTGAAGAAAACCTCCGAAGACACTTGCGAAATTATCGATGAAATTTCATTCGATACCCACCATGCATTTTTGAATTACCTTCTTTTCCCCTTTCTTTGGGGAATGATTTTCTACAGAAAACCATTTTATAAAAAGTATTTATCCCTCGTCAACCCACTATGAAATTAACCTTAACGAATAAAATTATCATCGGATTTATCCTGGGCCTCGTGCTAGGAGAATTCTTTTTCCTTTATTTTGCTCCAGAAGTTTCCCATGATTTAGGAGCTAAAGTCCAAATCGTTTCCAAGATCTTCCTTCGCCTAATCAAGATGATCGTAGGCCCTTTGGTATTCTGTACTTTAGTAGTAGGCATTGCGAAATTAGGTGACTTTAAGGCGGTAGGTAGAATTGGAATTAAGACGATTGGCTATTTCTATTTTGCCACCATTCTATCGTTAGTTACCGGATTAGTCGTGGTGAACTTAACGCAGCCAGGCAGTTTGCAAAGCTGGCCTAAACCGGCAGCTGGCACTGAAACGGGCATTGATGCTTCCAAAGCTAAAACAATGGAAGATTTCATCTTGCATATCTTCCCAGATAGCTTTTTCAAGGCTTTGGCAGAAAATGAAATCCTTCAAATCGTCATCTTCTCCCTATTCTTCGGCGTCGCTTTAGGCTCCATCGGTGAGGTAGGAAAACGCTTAATTCACGTCATTGAAAACTTAGCGGAAGTCATCTTCAAGATGGTGAACTACGTGATGGAAGTGGCTCCCTATGCGGTATTTGCCGCAATGACGACCGTGGTAGCCAATAAAGGTTTAAGCATTTTGATCAGCTATGGTTATTTAATGATCTGCTTTATGGGTGGTCTTTTATTCTTTACGGTGGTGATTTTATGGATCATCTGCTTGGCGAATGGCATTCCCTATTGGAAACTCTTAAAGGAATTAAAAGAGGCCTTGTTGATCTCTTTCTCGACAGCGAGTTCGGAAGCGTCCTTCCCGCAAACGATTGCCGCTTTGGAGAAATTTGGTTGCAGCAGACGTATTGTGGGCTTTGTTTTGCCCTTAGGCTATAGCTTTAACCTGGATGGTTCGATGTTGTACATGACCTTTGCAACAGGTTTTATTGCCCAAGCCTATGGCGTTCATTTAAGCCTAGAACAACAAATTACGATGCTACTGACGCTGATGATTACGTCCAAAGGTATAGCCGGCGTTCCTCGCGCCTCACTAGTAATTATCGCCGGAACTTTAACGATGTTTAATCTTCCAGCGGAAGGAATCGCCTTATTATTAGGAGTTGATCCATTCTTAGATATGGGTAGAACGGTCACTTCCGTAGCAGGAAATGGCGTGGCGACCTGCGTGGTTTCGAAATGGGAAGGGGAATTTAATCCGCCTTTGGCAGATTAATTTTCTGATCAAAGGTCATTTGAACGGCTTTACGAGCCGGGATAATAGAGGCTAAAAAAGTGATCACCATCACCACTAAAGCCGTCATCAAAAAGTCAAACCATTCCATTTGAATGGGATAGGCATCAATCAAAGCGTTCGGGATTCCTAAAGGGATAATTCCGAACGTTTGTTGTATCCAGCCTAAAGCAAAACCTAGCGCCATACCCACAATGGCCCCAGAAAAACTAATAAATAATCCGACAGACAGAAAAATGCGTAACAATTGTCGCTGGGTAATGCCCATTGCTAATAAGGTTCTTAGGTCTTTCCGCTTTTCAATGACTAAAAGCGACAGCGCGTAAAAAAGGGTAAAAGACGCTATACCCATGATAAAGGCCATCAAAATAAACACGAAAAGCTTCTCAATTTTAATGGCACGCAAGAGAATCGCGTGTTGTTGATCGCGGGTTTGCACCTGGAATTGAGCTCCTAGTATTTTTTGAATAGCTGATTGAACATCTGTCTCTTTTGCCCCCTCCGCTAACATAATTTCAAAACGAGACACCGTAGAGGAATCCGCCAGGGTCAAGTCACGCATCCAGTTCAGGGGAACTAGAATCATTTGATTATCAAAGGTCTGTTCCACTTGCAAGACTCCAGAGGGGAAAAAACCCTTTTGATTGGCTGCCTCTTGAGTCACTTGGAATTTTGCCAAAGCCTTTTGATTCGGATACCACGCCTCAATGGGATGATAGACATCTTCAAAATTCATACCCATCGCCATAAATACCCCAACCCCCACCATCCCAAATGGATGTCCATCGAATTCAACTAAGTAATCACCGTCGACTATTTGATTTTTTAAGCGTTTAGAGGCAATAAAAGCGGAATCCACTCCTTTCAAGGTGACCACTAATTGCTTCCCATTGTAGCGAATAAGCGCCTGATCTTCTAAAATGGATTGCACAGATTGCACGCCAGGAACAGAAGTGATTTGTTTGATTTGAATAGGACTCAGTGAAAAACGCGTTTCTGCGGCATAAACAACGCTCAAATCGGGATCAAAGGTTTTAAATAGGCCTTTTTGGAAATCCTCTAATCCATTAAAAACGGATAAGATAAGGACCAAAGCCATCACTTCCACCCCCACCCCTATCATCGAAATACGGGAAATTAAGGTGATAAAACTCGCCTTAAATGGGGAAAAAAAATACCTTTTCGCAACAAATAAGGAAACGCTCATCTTGATTAATCAATTTCGTCCGCCACTCGATTAGGAACATCGCCCTCTGCTGGTGGAATCACTAAACCTTCGAACAAGGCCTCAATTTTAGCCGCGTAAGCCGCGGTGTCATCTAGGAAGAAAACTAAATTAGGAATAATTCGTACTTGTTTGCGAATACGGTTTGCCAAGGCATTACGTATCGCCTTGTTTTGAAAATCAATTTGATCCATCACTGCTTCGCGATCATCAATCAATAAAAAGCTCAAATAACAACGAGCTACCGAAAGATCCGGACTAATTTTCACCTCGGTCACCGTCACCATTCCGTTCCCAAAAAGCATTTTAAATTCTTTTTGAAAAATATCACTTAAATCCTTCTGTATTTGACGGCCAAATTTTTGCTGACGCTTCGTTTCCATGCTTGCTCTCTATTTTCTAGGTCTTTTTATCTCAAAAAACACCTGCAAATTTCATAATAATAATTGGAATCACCGTAATTTAGCGCTTCGTTTAGCCAAATATGTTACAATTTATTAAATCCAACAGCCTTATATCCATCCTACTCTTCGTAGTTTTAGGTGGGCTTTTTGCTTTTCTGCATACTCAGCAGGGGTTTACCCATTTTCCATGGGAGATTAAAAACTATTTGATCGGTCAAAAACTCAATCAAGGATTTCGCCTTTACAAGGACATCCGCGATAATACGGGTCCCTTTGCCACCTTATTTTATCAAGCACTTGATTTTTTATCCGTTCCGCTGGCCTATAATCCATACATCGCATTCGGCATCGTCTGTCTACAAGCCACCCTATTCCACCAAACCATTCGCATATTTGATCTAATGCCTAAGCTGGGTGGACTTGCGTTTGGGATCTATCTCTTATTATTCCATTTAACCACAGAATTCTATGTGCCAGACCCGGCACTTTTAGGACTTACATTTTTATTATTAGCTTGGAAAGAGATTATTCAGCAACAGAAAACTCTTTTAGTCAATGACCGCGTTTTCTTAGTGGGGATTTATGTCGCCATCGCCACCTTGCTTTTTCCTGCCTATTTTTGGCTTTTACCTTGGGCTTTTATCAGTCTGTTGTTTTTTTCGGGTATATCTATTCGTCAAGTCATTCTGGTTTTCATTGGCTTTTCGATTGTATTAACCATCACCTCCATCGTATTTTACTTCCGCGGGAACCTGCCTTATCTAGGCCAAGTTTTCCAAGATTCTGCCTTTGAATTCCAATTAATCTCCTTAAGTGAGGGAAAGCAAGTATTGTTTTTTTATGCCCCTGCCGTGGTTTTTGGACTGTTCGGACTATACAAAGTCGTAGGAAATCCGAAGATTAGAGCACACGCACAAAAAGCGCAACAAACGACCTTGATTTGGTTATTTTTCAGTTTAATAGCCATCACGAATTTTCCGGCTTACCACCGCATTAATTTCGTCCTCTTATTACCTCCATTTGCTTATTTAGGCCTAAATCTCTTTTATTTGATCAAGAAAAATGGGCTGCGCGAACTTATTTTATGGACTTTAGTGCTAGCCGTTTTCCTCACACAAGAACAGGATACACCACCGATTTCACACAAGCGGATTATTCCCATTACGGGTCAAAAGTTACTTATTTTGGGACCTGAAATCGAAGAATACCTCTCTAATCAGATGGCTGGCCCCTTCGTGAATTGGGAACTAGCGAAACCTCTTCTCAGCGAATTAAATTCCTATAAAAACGTGATTATCGTTCAGGCCTATTTTGCGAAAGACCAGCCTACTTATATCTATGATTCGGAAGGATATTTTGCCAAAATAGGGCAACACCTTCCCTCCATCACGCAGCAATACGAGCTCGTGAGTCCTAAACTATACAAGAAAAAATAGCTTAGCAGCAAGAAATTTTGTTCACTCTACCTTGGTGACGACCACCCTCAAAAGGCGTATCTAAAAACACCTGCAAACACGCTTTTGCTTCCTCTAAAGAAATGAAACGTACCGGAAGGCATAAGACATTCGCATCATTGTGTTGACGAACTAAGGCAGCCACTTCGGTGTTCCAAGCTAATCCCGCCCGAATTCCTTGGTGTTTATTCGCCGTAATCGCCACCCCATTTGCACTTCCACACAATAATAAACCAAAACTCACCTCGCCTTTTTCTACCGCATCAGCCACTGGATGTGCAAAATCTGGATAGTCCACAGAATCAGCAGAATAGGTACCGCAATCTTTTACGGAGATCCCTTTGGCCTCTAAAAAAGCGATTAAATCATTCTTGTAATCAAAACCAGCGTGGTCACCGCCTACTGCGAAACTTAAAGGAGCATTCATGAAATTATGATTTATTTTTTTGCAAAGGTAAAAGGAATAGTCCTACATTTAGGAAACAATTTTAAAAATATGACGGAGAATAATTGGAAAGAGGAAGAAGAGAAAATCAAACAAGCTTTTGGCGACAAAACCTGGGCTCAGATTAAATCCGAAGAGTCTTGGCGTATTTTCAAGATTATGAGTGAGTTCGTGGAAGGCATTGATAAATTATCCAAAATTGGTCCCTGCGTTTCCATTTTTGGCTCCGCTAGAACTAGCCCAGAAAACCCTTATTATAAAATTGCAGAAGAGATCGCGGCGAAATTAGTTCGCCACGGCTATGGCGTCATCACCGGCGGTGGTCCCGGAATCATGGAAGCGGGAAATAAAGGAGCTGCGAGCGAAAGAGGCCGTAGTGTGGGTTTAAACATCGAATTACCGTTTGAGCAAACGCCTAACACTTATATTGATTCCGATAAAAACATGAATTTCGACTTCTTCTTTGTGCGCAAGGTGATGTTCGTGAAGTATTCTCAAGGTTTTATTATTATGCCGGGAGGTTTTGGCACTTTGGATGAGATGTTCGAATCTCTGACTCTTATTCAAACCCATAAAATAGGTCGATTCCCGGTAGTATTGGTGGGAAAAGACTATTGGGGAGGCCCTTTGGACTGGATGAAAAAGACGATGGTGGCCGCTGGAAATATTCACGAAGAAGATTTGGAATTATTTGCCTTAGTAGACACGCCCACTGAAGCCGTTCGCGTGATCGACGATTTCTATGCGAAGTATTTATTGAAACCGAATTTCTAGCTTTTAGCGAAAAAGGCTTTGATATCTGCCAAAGGCAAAGCATTCAACGTCAACTCCTGTAAAAGCCCCCCTTTTCGTCCCACTTTGACCCCCCATTCCATATCCCGCAAACCAGCAATGGCATGGGCATCTGGATTAATAGAGACAAATAGGCCTTTATCCATGGCCTCATAGATATGACGCCAGTCTAAATCCAAGCGATATGGACTGGCATTTAATTCAATACTGACGCCATTCGCCTTACAGGCGTCCAATATCTTCGACATCTGCAACGGAAATCCAGGTCTTGCCAGTAATAATCGGCCCGTCGGATGACCTAAAATGGACGTGTAGGGATTTTCTATCGCCTTAATCACCCGTGGCATGGCCTTCTCTAAATCCATTGTTAAACCTGCATGCACTGACGCGACCACGTAATCAAAAGAGGCTAAAACCGAAGCATCGTAATCTAAATTACCATCTGGCAAGATGTCCGATTCGATCCCTTTTAAAATCTGAAAGTCAGACCATTTCGCATTCAATTGATCAATCTCTTCGTGTTGACGTATTACGTCCTCCTCCTTCAATCCACCCGCATAGGCAGCATATTTCGAGTGATCCGCAATACCGAAATAGCTTAAACCTAAATCACGGCAGGCTTCAGCCATTTCAGTCAAGGTATTCTTACCATCCGAATACGTCGAGTGATTATGTAAACATCCGCGCAAATCCGCATATTCAATTAAGGCCTTATCCCCATGTTTTGTATGCCAATCAAATTCCTGCAACCCCTCCCGCATTTCAGGGACAATAAAAGGCAATTGTTGAGTCGTATAGATTTCCGATTCTTCCCGTAATTCCTTCCCATCAAATCGCTCATAAAATTGAACCTCAGCTAAGTGATCTGGAGTCGCTGATAAAGCAAATAACTTAGTGACCCATTCTCCAGCAGAGGCAAAATGAATTTCAATGGGAATCAAGTGTCCTTTCGCAAAGCCTCTCCAAGTAAATGGCGAAGATTCTTTGAGATCTTCCTCTAGGTCTTCAATCGACAGCAATAATCCAGACGCCCCAAAAAGATTGTCCGTCTCTACTAAAAAAACCAAGGAGTTAATCACCTCACAATGACGGCGTAATTCGCCCGCGATGGCTACTTTTTGAAAAAAAGCGCCTACTGATTGCGCGATCTTATCTGCTAAATCCTGAGCCTTATTAATGCGCAATTTGCGGGAATTAGCCTTAATAAAATGAATATTCAGGCTGACACTCTCCACCACGGCCCCTCCAAATCCTTTCAAATTTGCTAGTCTACCATCTTCGCAAGCCGCTAGCAGGTCATCGATTTCAGTAATTTGTAATTCCTGCCAAATGGTGCGAACCTTTTTAGGGCCCAAACCCTTAATCTTCAATAAGGTGAGTAATCCAGGTGGCGTCTGTTCCACGATTTGCTCTAAATCGGAACAGGTTCCTGTCGCGGCCACATCTTGCACGATTTTGACAACCACTTTTCCTACTCCAGGAATAGCTAACAATTGTTCTTCAGACAAAGAGGAGAGTAAACCCGGGAATTTATCGAGTCCACGTGCGGCAAAAGCAAGACTCTTACTTTTGAATTCATTTACACCATGTAAATCCCAAAGCTTCACTAAAAGCTCGAGCGCATCAACAATCTGATCATTATCCATAGACAAATATACTAAAATAGCGTGGCTCCTTCCTTCGCAAGTAACCATTCCTTCCGCCACAATCCTCCACTATAACCGACCAGATTACCTGTAGAACCTACCACACGATGGCAGGGATGAAAAAGTAAAACAGGATTTTGGCCATTTGCTTTACCTACTGCCTGAGCTCCTTTGGGCATATCGAGTCGTTTTGCGATTTCGGCGTAGGTAACGGTAGAACCCGTAGGTATGACTTTCAAGGCAGTCCAGACTTTTTGCTGAAAAGGTGTGCCGATGCTTGGATCAATCGGATATGGCTGTAGCCTACCCGTTTCAAAGTAGCTCACTAATATCCTTTTAATCTGTTGAATTTCAATAGGTTGAAATTCATTTACAGTTCCTTCCTCTTCCACAAAAGTACAAGAGCGCAAACCCGCATCCGCTAATTCCAAACGTAAAATACCGATGGGACTGGAGAAATAAAATTCTGAGTGTAACATAAGACCTCAATTTCCCACAAAAAATGGTAAATTTCCAATATTTAAGAGGCTATTATTGGAAATTTTGAAAATTATCAAGGCTTTGGAAAATCAAAGCAAAAATAAAATTCTAAATTATCTTCATATCAAGCATTTTAACAGACAACACCATGAATTTTTCCTTTAATAACTACGACCCGGAAGGGTTTTTCGATGAAATGTTCGAAGCAGACGGGAGTGTACGTTTCGGATATGAACACTTCAAAGAACGTGTGGAACAATTATCCCAAGAAGAATTTTTAAGCCGCCAACAATCTGCAGAAAGAGCCTTGATGGCCATGGGAATCACCTTTAACGTCTACGCGGAAAACGAAGGAACCGAGCGCATCATGCCTGTGGACATTATACCGCGCATCGTCGAGGCAAAAGAATGGGAGAAAATCGAAAAAGGGCTAATTCAGCGCATCACTGCCTTGAATTTGTTCTTAAATGATATTTATTCAGACCAAAAAATTATCAAAGACGGCATCATTCCCGCCGAAGTCATCAACTCCTCGAAAGACTTTTTAAAGGCATGCATCGGTATAAAACCTGCCAAAAATATCTACATCCACATCACTGGAACCGATTTAATCCGTGGCAGTGATGGAGAATACATGATTTTGGAAGATAACCTACGCTGCCCTTCAGGTGTCTCCTATATGATGGAAAACCGGGAGCTATTAAAGCAAACCTTCCCGGAAGTAGTAGCCAAAACCCAAATAAGACCAATTTCTGATTACCCGAATAAGTTATTAGAAATGCTGCGTTTCATTAGCGACAGACCTGATCCAACTGTGGTGGTACTCACACCTGGAATCTATAATTCAGCCTATTTTGAACATTCCTACCTTGCCCAACAAATGGGGGTAGAATTAGTCGATGCCCGTGATTTAGTAGTACACGAAGGCTATGTCAAAATGCGTACTACCAAAGGCTTCCAAATCGTCGATGTTATCTACCGCCGCATCGATGACACGTTTTTAGACCCTACCGTCTTCAATCCTGATTCCATGATCGGAATTCCGGGCATATTCGAAGTATATAAAAATGGTAAAGTGGCGATTGCGAATGCACCCGGAACAGGCGTGGCTGACGACAAAGTGATCTACGCCTACGTACCGCGCATCATTAAATACTATCTTAACGAAGACCCGATCATTCAAAATGTCAAAACCTACATTTGCTCGGAAGAGGAGGATCGCAAGTATGTTTTGGCAAACATCGAAAAACTAGTGGTAAAAGAAGCGAATGAGGCGGGTGGTTACGGCATGTTAATCGGTCCAAAATCCACGAAAGAAGAACAAGAAAAGTTCAAAGCCCTCATCCTCAGCAATCCAAGAAATTACATCGCACAACCGACCATCTCTTTATCCCGTGTACCTTGTTTAATCGAGGATCACGCGGAAGGTCGACACGTGGATTTGAGACCCTATATTCTGTATGGTGATGGGGTAAATGTGATGCCGGGTGGCTTAACTAGAGTGGCCTTAAGAAAAGGTTCGCTGGTGGTTAATTCTTCTCAGGGGGGTGGTTCGAAGGATACGTGGGTTATGTATTAGGCATTCGGGTTCTGAATCGTCGACAAGTCAAATGATTCAGAACCCGAAAACCTATTACATATCAGGGAAAATTGACAGTAGCTAGTAGTTAGTGAACTGTATTTGAGAGTAGAGACTTTATACTGACTACTACTTGAATAAGCTCATAATTCCGGCAGTGTCATAGGCTAACCACTCCTGCACGATCTTCCCGTTTTTAATCAGGTCTACCGCACTAATGACCACTTTTACCGTTTTATCCCCTTTGTTTAATGCAACATATTGATATGAAATCACATAATTGTTTGCCTCTTTCATATTTTTGTTTTTGTGCACGTATTCCCAAATTGGAGCTACCTTCTCAAATTTCACAGAAATCCCATTCGCTTTTAAGGCTTTGAGAAAAGCCACATTCTGAGTTAAATTCTTTTCCTCGAGATTATCGTGGAATTTCACCTCTGCCGCATAAAAAGATTTGTAAGTGACGGTATCCAACGCTTCTAATGCTTTAATAGAATTTAAAACCCATTTTGTGTTTGGAGATTGCTCCAAGTTATACCCAGAATTAAAACCGGTTTCGGAATTTCCTTCATTAGAAACGGATTGACCAGATGCAAAAGCTGAAATGGTCAAAAATACAAAGACTAATTTTTTCATTAGAATTAAGATTATAAGTTTAACAATGACGCAAATTGCGAACAGGAGAGAAAAGTAAAGTATGAAATCGAATCTATTATGTTCCACTTTGCGGGGTTGGAACAAAATGATGTAATAAATTTTTATTTATCTTAGATTTGAAAAAACAAACAACCTTACGACCTTGGGCATTATATTCCCCTTATTTGGCATATTTACTTCTTTTATACTGATCTATTATTTAAGTTCATTAAATAGATCTAATGCCTTTTTAGCCCTATTCTTTTTCTGTTGTAATGCGGTGGTTTTAGTTTACTATGGTTTACATTATACACAGAATCTGTTTTGGGAAGGAATCTGTTTCGTCCACTTTTTGCCACTCTCCTATTTGCTAGGTCCGTTTTTATTTTATTACGTAAAAACACTTGTGACCGATCGTCGTAAACTAGAAAAAACTGATTTACTACACCTTATTCCAGCAGTATTTGTCGCTATTAACTGCCTACCCTTTACCACTTTACCTTTTGAGCAAAAAGCCAAAATCGCCCACGAGATCATTAATGTGACAGAGAAATACACCCTTGATTTTCAATTTGTCTCCTTTGAATTTATTCTAGTATCTAGATCATTACATTTACTTGCCTACTGCCTTTTCTCATTGATCTATTTTACTGTTCATTCCTATCGAACAAAGACTAAATTTGGACAGTTGTCAACGAATCACGGGATTTTAAAAAGATGGATATATTTATTATGTGCTATTCAATTCGTCATATCAAGCAATAGTGTCTTGCACATGTTGACAGTAGTTGGGATACATTTTGACTTTCAAAGCGATGCCTATACGCAAATTTTCACCTCAAAGCAGCACTATTTTGCCGTAGCAGGAGGAGGATTTTTTCTACAGAATCTATTCTTGTTTTTATTTCCCAAAATCCTCTACGGTAACGTATCCTTTATTCCAGACAAAGTCAGTCATAATTTAATCCGTGATATCAGATCAAATCTTCCGAAGAAAAGAAATTTTGTTGAAATCAATCTAGAGTTTGAAGAGGAATTAGCAACCTATTTGCTTTCCCTTCCTTTCACTAAGAAGGAATTTTCGATTGCCCAAATGTCCTTTGATTTAAAAATCCCTGAAAGAACTCTTTCGCTCTATTTTAACACTCACTTAGGGTTGTCATTTAGCGATTGGAGAAAAAAAATACGCATCGACTATGCGATTGAGATGATTGATTCTGGCGATTCTAAAAAAATCACCATTGAAGCCATTTCCTCTAATGCCGGCTTTGCCTCCAGGTCAAAATTCATTGATGCCTTCAAAGAACAGACTGGTATAACTCCATCTGCGTACATTAAATCATTAGAAAAATAGTAATTACTTTAGCAGCTTACTGGCTACAGCCATCATATTCATCAAAAAATGGGCGAATGCCCCTTTTTTGATTCTACATCTATGCTCTATACTCGCCTATCTCTACTCTTGATTACGTAGTATATCTTCCAGCGTCTCTCTCCTGCGAATCACCTTCGCAACTCCCCCATCCACTAACACCTCAGCTGGCAAAAAACGGGAGTTATAATGCGAAGCCATGGTAAATCCATAAGCACCCGCATTGGCTAGGGCAATGATATCGCCTTCTTTCACTTCATTTAAAAGGCGCTCATTTTGCTTTCCTTTAAAGTCAAAAGAGAAGGTGTCCGTTTCACAGATATACCCTGTTACGCGGTATTCTTCTTGCTTCGAAGTATCTTGATTAGAGGCATTGAAAATATAGTGGTAGGAGCCGTACATCATGGGACGAATCAAGTGATTCAAGCCAGAATTAATGCCCACAAAGGTTTTAACTGGATCGCGTTTTACCACGTTCGTTTCCGCTAAGAAGGTGCCTGATTCACTGACTAAAAACTTACCTGGCTCTACCCAGAGACGTAGTTCGCGGCCGTATTTCGAACAGAAGGCGCGGAAGGCGTCGCTCATGATTTGGCCTACTTCCTGCATGTTGACTCCTGGATCTTCGGGAGAATAAGGCACTTTGAAACCTCCACCTAGGTCGATGATTTGCAAGTCCTTAAAGTCATAAGCAAAGTCAAAAAGAGCCGATGCAGCTTGCTCGAAAGTCTTTCCATCTTTGATATCAGAACCGGTGTGCTGGTGCAAACCGATTACATTGATTTTGTATTTCTCTACGATGGCAAGAATCTCCGCTTTTTGATGAATGGAGATGCCAAATTTAGACTCCGGATGAGCCGTCATGATTTTCTCATTTCCACCCCCAAAAACGTGGGGCTTGATGCGAATCAAACAGGGCTGCGTAGATCCATAGGTAGCTCCGAACTTTTCTAGAACTGAAAGGTTGTCTAGGTTGACGATAGCACCTTTGGAAACTGCATATTCAATCTCAGAAAAATGCACACCAGAAGGCGTAAAGGTAATATTTGATCCTTCATAGCCGGCGATTAAGCCTAACTCTAATTCCTGCGGTGAAACCACATCCATATCCACTCCATTCTCTCGCATAAGGCGCAAAATGGATAAATTTGTATTCGCCTTAACGGCATATTTAATAGTCAATTCAATTCCCTCAAATGCGGCTCTTAAAACCGAGATTTTTTCCCTAATTTTGTCAGCATCGTATACATAGAGTGGTGTACCAAAATCTTTGGCCAAATCTGTTAAAGGAATGTTCTGAATTGAATAATATGCCATAGGGAAAATTGTAAGCCACAAAGATACTAATCTAACAAACATGAAAAGAATATTTATCGCCTTATTCCTCTTTGTGCCCTTG
>JAURHT010000303.1 GCA_030833145.1 Aquirufa sp. | reverse complement strand
TTAGAGGATAGTTTTTCATTTTGCCAAAGAAATTCTACCTTTGCAATCCCGAAAGGGCAATGGTTGCGTAGCTCAATTGGATAGAGCATCTCACTACGGATGAGAAGGTTTGGGGTTCGAATCCCTACGCGACCACAGAAAAAAGACCTGTACGAAAGTGCAGGTCTTTTTTGTTTTTTCTTCTATCTTTAAACAACCTATTTAAAACCATGAAGAAAATCCTTACTCTGTGCTTATTAGCACGGTCCCTTATTTTTGCGCAAGAAATTAAAGTGCCTGCCGGCTTCCACGTGAGTGAAATCGGGAAAAATCTGGGCTCTACGCGTCATATAGCTGTCTCGAAGCAGGGCGATGTGTATGCCAAATTATCCAAATTAAAAGAGGGAAATGGTATCGTATTGTTGAAAGACAAGGATAAAGATGGGGTATTTGAGGAGCAAACGTTGTTTGGGAATTATACGGGTACCGGTATCGCGATTCACGATGATTATTTTTATGCCTCGTCGAATAAGGGCGTATTTCGCTATCGATTAAATGAAAAAGGAGAGGTGGCTGATTGGAATAAATTCGAGACGATTGTGGATGGTTTGCCGGATCACGGTCGTGATAATGCGAAATCGTTTACGTTTGATCAAGATCACAAAAACATCTATGTGACGATTGGATCTTGGAATGATCCGTGCAGAGAGCCGGGGACGGGGAAAGGAATGAGTCCTTGTGCGGTGTTGGATTCCGCGGGTGGTGTTTGGCGTTTTGATGCGGCTAAACTGAATCAAGGTTTCGCTGACGGGACGCGTTTTGCGACCGGTCTGAAGAATGCGGTAGGTATTACCTGGAATAATACGACTAAGTCTTTGTTTGCAATGGCGCATGGACGCGGTCAATTCCACGATTTTTATTCACAATATTATACGCCAAAACAAAGCCAGGAACTTCCTTCAGAGGCGATGTATGAATTCAAAAAGGCAGGCGATGATGCAGGTTGGCCCTATATTTACTACGATCACTTTCAAAAGAAGAAGATAGTAGCTCCTGAATACGGTGGGGACGGAAAGAAGACTGGTGGCCAAAATACACTAGATCCAGTAGTCGCTTTCCCGGCCCATTTGGGACCAAACGAAATACTTTTTTACACAGGAAATAGCTTCCCAGCTCGTTATAAAAATGGTGCCTTCATCGCATTTCATGGTCAGTCAGCGGAATTGAAGAAAGGGTATTTCGTAGCTTTTGTGCCATTTAAAAATGGAAAGCCGTCTGGACCATGGGAAATCTTTGCGGATAATTTTTCGGGTCAAGATTTGGCAAAACCGACAGGTCCCATCGAACATAGACCTTGCGGCTTAGCTCAAGGACCGGATGGATCCTTGTTTGTGAGTGATGATTTGAATGGAAGTATTTGGCGAATTAGCTACAAGAAATAACTATTTCAGCGCCTTTTGTAATACTTGAATTTTCCCATCGATCGATTTCGGGTCGTAAGTTAATCCGAGGATTTTAGCCACAAAAGGGTAGACGTTCACGTTCTCAAATCCATCTATTTTCATTCCTGATTTGATGGCAGGTCCCCAAGCTTGGAAACTAGCGCGCATTTCGGGTAGCGCGATGTCAAAACCATGTTTGCCTTTCGAGGTTTTGCGCGTAGAGAGGTTGAATACTTGTGGGAGTTTGGGAACTAATAATAAATCTCCTAAGCGGTTAAAACGATCATCTGATTTGCGGTAATGCCAATGTGCCGGAGTCTCATCCAGCCGAAAAGTAGTAAAACGCGCATCCTTTTTCAATTCTTGGTAGGTGGAATCGATTTTCGAAGGATCTTTGGCATACACATGCAACAG
This sequence comes from Aquirufa sp., assembly GCA_030833145.1. The sequence continues at coordinate 251 of JAURHT010000303.1, read as the reverse complement.
AGCATCTCCCCAAGGTACCTGAAACGCCGCGGTATTTAATGGAGCAGGCTTACTTATCGTATTCACATTGTCCACCTCCTTCATGCCGTGATCGGAGACAAAAACGAAGTTGATGGGCAACCCTAAAGGAGCCACCGCTGCCTCTAAATCAGCGATCGCTTGATCGACAAATTGGACGGATTGCTTTACGCGCGAATCTTCAGGGCCATATTCGTGGGCATCGTGATCTACCTCTGGGAAATAGAACGTGA
>JAURHT010000251.1 GCA_030833145.1 Aquirufa sp. | reverse complement strand
CGGTTTGCGTACCACCTATGGTCACACTTAAACTGTCGGTGCGAGCCATGTTACCATCAAAGGCTTTGGAACTTAAAAAACGACCTGTATATTTGATTTTAACGATCTTACCTTGAGCTGGAATATCTCCTGTACCTGCTTTCAAACGAATATAGCGAAGACCATCCGTTTGTGAATCCGTTACTGTATATCCATTACGCGAGATAAATTCGCGAATCATATCTTCTTGTGTACGGACCACATACGACTTAATCCTCACTTTCATGGGCATGTAGGCTGGAAGGTCAGGGAAGGCTTGAGCAGTACCTGGAATCACCATCGTGGCTTGTTCTCCTTCTCGCAATGAGGTCATCAAGGTCGCAAATACAGGGGTTCCAAAACCATAACGTAAAAAATAAGGAGAATTAGTCGCTCGATTTGTACTATCAAGCACCTTACCCGTCGCCAGGTTCGAAAACTCATAATGTATGTACAGCGAATCGCCTTTCGTCGCTAATTCTCCCGATGGATTCGATTTAGTCACAAAATAATAGCTCCCATCAGATAAAGCGGATGGAGTTTGATTTTGACTGGCAAAATAGGCTAAAATCTGTGTTTTGTTTTCTTTCGCTTTCACATCGTCCTCTAAAGCGATATCAGACAGACAAGAAAACGTAAAAAAGGCAATAAAAAGGAATCCGAAAACTTTCATTCAATTATTTCTTAGACAATACTTCTAATTCAAATACTAAAATAGCATTTGCAGGGATACGAGGAGCAGCTCCTTGTGCGCCATAGCCTAACGCTGATGGAATCACAAAAGTACCTTTACCCCCCTTTTTTAATAACATTAATGCTTCATTGAAGCCTGGCACTAATTGACCTACTGGAGGCATCGCAACACCTGCACCTTTATCAAATTCTTTTCCGTCAAGGAAAGTTCCGATGTAGTTTACTTCCCATGATTCTCCCATTTGAGGGCCTTCGCCAGTACCTGGGTTTGAAATAGAAGCGTAAAGACCTGTCGAAGTTTTTGTAAACTTTTTACCCGAGTTTGCTACGTAAGCTTCAATTAATTTGGTGTCTTTTCCTGTTTGCTCAGCAGATAATTTAGTCATCTCTTTTTCGAACTCAGCCCGAGATTGAGATTTCTTAATTTTTACAATGAATCGAACATCCGTACCACGCTTTAAGAATGGAGGCACAGGTTGGTTTGCATCCTTAAATAAGCTATCCACCGGAACGAAAATCGTTGCGCTATCGCCTACTGACAATAAACGAAGGCCATTCTCAAAAGATCCTTTAAAAGAACCTGCAGCAGGAGCTGGAGGGACTAAATCTTGTAATGGTTTTCCTTCTTTACGGGAATCCTTAATCGTAGAATCCGCGTCATTTTTGATCACTAAATCAAACGTAATGATATCGCCTTCTTTTAATTTAGGAGCCGCGTCATCGTGCTCGTGTTTTTGAATTTTTACTCCGTCTACTAATTCGACATTGTTACACGATGCTAGTGCCATTGCCGCTACTAAGATTACTGCTAGTTGTTTACGCATGATTTCGTTTTTATAAATTTTTAACTCGATTTATTTCAGAAAGATACAAAGGTAACACTTCCATTAGTTTTTTCTTTGCATCCGCTAAAGTTCCACCAGAAAAACGTCCTCCGGACGCATTTTTATGTCCACCACCTTCAAAATAAGTGGCCGCAAATTCATTGACTGCAAAAGGCTCGATGGATCTAAAAGATAGCTTTACGCCATCAGGACGCTCAATCATCAGAATAGACCAGACACATCCGGTAATTTGCAATCCATAATTTACGATACCTTCTGTGTCTCCTGCTTGAGAATTAAATTTTGTTAAATCCTCTGCTGTAATCCACATAAAGGCTAAATGGTAGTCAGGAAGGTATTCCATTCTTTGGCCTAACACATGACCGATAAACTTCAACCGATCGATACTGGAGGAATCAAAGACTTTGCGATGCACCTCGTTTGTATTCACCCCTAAATCAATTAAAGCCGCAACAACGGTATGCACATGGGCCGTCGTATTAGGATGGCGAAAAGAACCCGTATCGGTCATTATCCCAGAATAAAGACACGCACCGATTGATGCATCTAACAAATCCTGATCGCCCCATTCTAGAATTAAATCGTAGATTAATTCACAGGTAGAAGCGGCTATTGTACGATGGTAATAATAATCGCCAAAGTCCTCCGGATCTAAATGGTGATCAATCACCACCTTTTTTGCCCGCGACTTTCGTACGATGGGGGCCATGTTGTGTAAGCGCTGAATACCAGAAAAATCTAAGCAGAAAATAAAATCAGCTTCCTCAACCAGGGTATCGATTTGCAGCTTGTGAACTAGCTCATCATACGCTAAAATATCCTCCGCACCTGGCATCCATTTCAAATTACCAGCGACCGCAGAAGGAACCGCCACGGTGGCATGAATCCCCTTTTTCGCTAAATAACCCTGAAAAGCTAGCGTTGAACCGATCGCATCCGAATCCGGATTATAATGAGCGGTAATGACGGCTTTTGT
>JAURHT010000299.1 GCA_030833145.1 Aquirufa sp. | reverse complement strand
TACCCTTTCTTCAATTCCGCTGACTGACCATGAAATGCGATGAAGGCACCATTTTTATAGCGTGCTGGAAAACTGTTTCCCGTGTAAAATAAGATATCATTAGGACCCATGTGCGCAGGAAAAGCAACTACTGGATCCAGTGCATTTTCACCACCGGTTTTTTTGCCATCGCCACCATATTCTGGAGCCAAAATTTTCTTCTTTTGAAAATGATCGTAGTAGATATATGGCCAACCGGCGTCGTCACCTACTTTTTTGAATTCATACATCGCCTCGGCAGGAAGTTCTTGGCTTTGTTTTGGTGTATAATATTGTGGGTAAAAATCATGAAATTGACCTCTTCCATGCGCCATCGCAAACAAGGATTTCGTCGAATTATTCCAGGTAATTCCAACCGCATTCTTTAAACCCGTCGCAAAACGTGTCCCATCAGCAAAGCCCTGATTTAATTTATTCGCCTCAAAACGCCAAACTCCCCCAGCTGAATCTAATACCGCACAAGGGCTCATTCCTTTCCCTGTACCAGGTACTCTGCAAGGATCATTCCAAGATCCGATCGTCACATAGATATGCTTACGATCCTGATCAAAGACGAATGGTTTTGCATTATCTCGACCATGGTCTGGCAAACCGTCCACGATCGTTTCGAATGTATTCCAATCTGCCACCTGCCCATTCACATTCAAGGCATACCGAAAAACACCCTTATTCGACGACGCATAGAAATAATCATCTTGTATGGCAATACCTGTACCGGTATAATTTCCAAACATACTCTGATCTTCGTATACGCCATCTTTATCCCTATCCTTTAATAGAACAATCCCTTTGCCATCCTTAAGTTTGGATAATTTCGCATAAACATCGCCTTGTTTTGAAACAGCTAAATGGCGAGTAGGGCCTAGATCTTTCCCGATTTCACTGACACGAAAGCCAGCCGGTACTTTAATTTCTTGAGCAAAAATGAGGGAGGGTGCGAGTAAGCACAGGGTGAGGATTTTCTTCATCTTATGTAAATAGGTTGCAATAAAGATAGAAGAAAAACAAAAAAGACCTGCACTTTCGTACAGGTCTTGTTTTCTGTGGTCGCGTAGGGATTCGAACCCCAAACCTTCTCATCCGTAGTGAGATGCTCTATCCAATTGAGCTACGCAACCATTGCCCTTTCGGGATTGCAAAGGTAGAATTTCTTTGGCAAAATGAAAAACTATCCCCTAAAATTTTCTAAAAATTATTTCCCTTTGAAATGAGGAGCCCTTTTCTGCATAAAGGCCGTCACGCCTTCCGCGAAGTCTTCACTGTGACCAAGTATCGTTTGTTCCTCTGCTTCAGATGCTAATGTCGCCGCTAAATCTTGATTATAAGCACGTTGCAAACTACGCTTCATTAGGGAGATGGCTAAAGTGGCTTTCTTTGAAAAGGAAACGGCAATCTCCTGTACTTTGGCCTCCCATTCTTGATCTGTTACGACCTCAGCCACTAAACCGATTTCTTTAGCCTCCTTTGCTCCTACTTTACGCCCTGTCGTCGCTAAATCAAATGCGCGGTGATAACCTACAGACTGCATCAGAAAGGCAGTAGAACCAGCGTCCATGGCTAAACCGATTTGGACAAATAATTCAGAAAAATACGCATCCTCCTTCGCGATGAGATAATCACAAGCTAAGGCCAAACTGCACCCAGCACCAGCCGCAACTCCATTAATCGCTCCTATAACCGGTTTATTTAAACCTCTTAAAGCTGAAATCATGGGGTTATATGTTGATCTCAACACATTGCCTAGATTGGGGTCTGTTACACCTGACTTCAAATCAGCACCCGAACAAAAGGCTTTCCCTTCGCCCGTGATGACTAAAACACGGACTTCATCGTCTATTTGGGCAGCTTCCGCCACTTCTCTGATCTCGTGAATTAAACCCGCATTTAAGGCATTATATACCTCTGGACGGTGTAATTTTAGGGTCCAAATGGGGCCGTTGCGATGAAGCTTTAGGTAATTCATATTGAATGGTAAATGGTGAATGGCAAAAGAATGATAAATGGTAAATGGTGAATGGTAAATGAATGGAATCTATTTAGTGTTCAATTCATGTTTTGCTTAACTGTTA
>JAURHT010000300.1 GCA_030833145.1 Aquirufa sp. | reverse complement strand
TGGTATAAAGGGATACGTGTAGCTCAGGAATGGAGAAAATCGATGGGTTTGGCGGTGAATAAAAAATGGGATCATATCTTGACACATTTCCCATCGCTCCCGGAATATGAGGGGATTTATCAAGCAGCCGCTGGGTATGGTGATACCTACTTAAACCCTAAATTCATTTCTGACCATCCGGCTGTTTTAGGTGCGATGGGAATGGTGGAGCCGTTGCCTTCCACGGATTCTAAGAAAATGAAAGCTACTTTAACTAAAATTGAAAAAGTCTGGAATTGGGATAGCACTTGGGGTTGGGATTATCCCTTAATGGCGATGACAGCCATTCGCTTAAAGGAATCAGATCATGCGATTGATCTTTTATTAAAGCCCTTACAGAAGAATTCCTATTTAAAGAATGGACATAATTACCAGGATACAAGATTGCGACTTTATATGCCAGGGAATGGTGGTTTATTAACTGCCTTGGCTTGGATGGCAAAAGGACACAGCGGAGATAAGGCATTTGTTGGATTCCCCAAAGAATGGAAGGTCAACGTAAATGGGTTCTAACAATAAATAGTATATTTTTTAGTCTGATTAGGATTTTATTCTTAGTTTTGCCGTTCAATAAATTATTTACTATGAAAAAAGTCATTATTGGTTCTTTAGTAGGCGGCTTACTTATCTTTATTTGGCAAACCTTATCTCATGTAGCCTTCAATTTGCATGAACCAGTTCAGCAATACACAGCGAAGCAAGACTCTATTTTAACTTATTTGAATAAGCAGGAATTAGCTCCTGGAGGATATATTTTACCTCGTATGAGTCACAATCAATCGATGGAGGAGTTAGAAGGCTTTACAAAATCAATCGCTGGAAAACCTTGGGCACGGGTCATATTTTATCCATCCTATAAAACGGATATGACCATGAACATGGTTCGTGGTTTTGTTTTAGACATATTCATGGTCTTTTTATTGGTTTGGATTATCTCTAAACTTAAGATCCCTAGACGCTCTACGATAGTAGGTGTTTCGGTGGTCATTGGGTTGATTGCATTTTGCAATACCTCTTACACAGAACACATTTGGTACCCGGTATATGATTTACGTGCGCAATTAATTGACTCCGTTGTCGCTTGGGGGCTATGTGGCTTCTGGTTGAGTCGATATTTTGGTCAAAAAAATTAATTCAAAGGCTCCATCTGGAGCCTTTTTTCTTATCTTGCTTCCTCATTATTCTATTATTCCATGAAAATTAAACACCTCATCATCGGATTGTTCGCGACTTTGTCTTTACAATCTGTATTTGCACAAGATTATCCAACAGATTATTTGACCCCTGAATTTCACGCAGGTCGTCGTGCAGCCTTTAAAGAGAAAATGTCTGATAAGGGCGTTGGTATCTTTTTTGCTTCTCAAACTCGCCAGCGTAGCAATGACACGGAGTTTCAATATGCACAAAACAAAAACTCCTATTATTTAACAGGATTAGAGGAGCCTAATGCCGTTTTATTATTATTTAAGCAGCCGGTGACCTTATTAGGTAAGACAGGTACGGAGTTCATTTTTGTCCAAAACCGCGATCCATTTAAAGAACTTTGGACGGGTAAAATCTTAGGAACGGATGGTTTCAAGGCAAAGAGTAAAATGGAAAATGTGTTCATCAACGACCAGTTTACAGCTTCGTCTATATCTTTAGCGAGCGTTGACTCCGTTTATACCTTATACCGCACGGAAGGAATCTTTGCTAAATACCAGGCAAAACCTGATCCATTGACTCGTATGGCCTCATTAGTGGATAGTTTAGTGATCGCATCCGCTAAGCCTTTGGCAGCTAGAACAACTTTAAATACCTTACGTGCTTTACGTGGCATTAAACAGCCTGAAGAGATCGCCTTAATCCAAAAAGCAGCTTCAATCAGTGTTCTAGGTCATAATGATGTGATGCGTGCTATTAAACCGGGGATGAAGGAATTCCAGGCTCAAGCCATTATGGAATACCATTTCAAGAATGCTGGTTCTGAATATCCAGGTTATAACAGTATCAATGGGGCGGCAGAAAATGCCTGCGTTCTTCACTACATCACGAATTTGAAAACAGTAAAAGA
>JAURHT010000020.1 GCA_030833145.1 Aquirufa sp. | reverse complement strand
TTTTCAAACTCTTTTTTAGTTTCTTGCAACACGATTTCTGTTACGTCGATTTGAAAGAGGGCTTTTAGTCCTTTAGCGAGTTCTTGCTGTAATGTTTGCTGAATATTTGACATCTAAATGGCTGTAATTTTTCAATCCGTAAAGGTAGCTAAATTCGGGCTAAACATTGCTTCTAATGCTCAGAAATGAATAAATTAATCTTACCTTTGCCCTAATTATGCAAAATATGTACCACGAGGCAATTCAAACTTTAAAATCAGGAGGCGTGTTGTTGTATCCTAGCGACACGATTTGGGGTTTAGGCTGTGATGTTCGAAATGAGCAAGCCATTGAGAAGATTTTGGAACTAAAAAATAGACCAGTATCTAAAGGTTTGATTGTCTTGATCTCTAAAATCGAGCAACTGAGCGAATACGTGGAGCAGGTGCCTGATCTTGCCTGGGATTTAGTGGAATTTGCGGAGGATCCTTTGACGATTATTTATCCCAAAGGAAAAAATGTCTCTCCCTCTTTATTAGGGCCAGATGGTAGCATTGCGATTCGCTTAGTCAAAGATGAGTTTTGCAAAGGTTTGATTTACCGCTACCAACGGGGAATTGTTTCTACTTCCGCGAACCTTTCTGGGGAACCTTCTCCATTGAATTTTGCTGGAATTGCGCCTTCCATTATAGCTGGGGTAGCTCATGTGTTGAAAAATCCAGCAGGAGAGGGACCCGCGAAGAAGGCGAGTAAAATTGTGCAATTAGGCCTTCACGGCGACTATAAATTAATCAGAGGATAGATGAAAGAAGGGAAGGAGATTGTAGCAGATCCCATATTCTCCAAGATTGGCCTATCAGCGGATCGTTTAGGAGTGGATAGCTACGTTATAGGAGGGTATGTACGCGATGCGATTTTAGGTCGAGATTGCAAGGATATCGATGTGGTTTGCATCGGTTCTGGCATCGATTTAGCGCTCGAAGTAGCGAAGGAATTTGATTTGCCTGAACACGCGGTGTCTGTTTTTAAGAACTTTGGCACGGCAATGATCAAAGTCGATGACTGGGATCTAGAGTTCGTAGGCGCACGTAAAGAATCCTATAACCGCGACTCCCGCAAGCCCGTTGTGGAAGAGGGGACATTAGAAGATGACCAAAACCGCCGCGATTTCACCATCAACGCGATGGCGGTTCAATTGAATAAATCGAATTGGGGTAAATTATTGGATCCATTTAATGGGCTCGATGATTTAAAGGCCAAAATCATTCGCACCCCTTTAGCCCCCGGCATTACGTTTTCAGATGATCCACTTCGGATGATGCGGGCGGTTCGTTTCGCAGCTCAACTCGGATTTGACATATTGCCTGAAACTTTCGAAGCGCTTAAAACGGAGAAAGATCGCTTGGCGATCATCTCGATGGAGCGCATTTCAGATGAATTGAATAAGATGATTCTCTGCAAAAAGCCATCCTACGGCTTTCTTTTGCTAGATGCTTGCGAAATTCTCCCTATCATTTTCCCTGAATTCATGAAGCTGAAAGGCGTGGACACAGAAGATGGAAAGGGGCACAAAGATAATTTTTACCACACTTTGCAGGTACTAGATAATATTGCGGAGAATACAGATGACCTTTGGTGGCGCTGGGCGGCGATTTTACACGATATTGCCAAACCGCAAACCAAACGTTTCGCCCAAGGTAAAGGCTGGACTTTTCACGGACATGAAGAAATGGGTGCCCGTCAAGTACCTAACATCTTTAAGCGCTTGAAACTGCCTTTGAACGAGAAGATGAAACTAGTTCAAAAGCTAGTTCGCCTACATCTACGCCCCATTGCTTTGTCGAAAGAAGAAATCACGGCTTCGGCCTTGCGTCGTCTTTTATTCGAAGCTGGAGAGGAATTAGAAGCTTTGATGACGTTGTGTCGGGCAGATATTACTTCTAAAAATGGCGATAAGGTAAAACGTTATTTACGTAATTTCGATATCGTTGAGCAAAAACTAAAGGAGGTAGAAGAGAGCGATTCTCTTCGGAATTTCCAACCTGTTTTCTCTGGCGAAATTATTATGCAAGTCTTTGATATTGGTCCTGGACGCGAAATTGGCTTAATTAAAATCGCGATGCGCGAAGCCGTTCTGGAGGGAAACATCCGAAACGATCTCGCATCCGGCTGGGATTTACTGCTAGAAGAAGGACGAAAGCTAGATCTAAAACCTGTCATCACTCTCGCTGAAATTCAATAAAAAAGGCTCCGAATTCGGAGCCTTTTTACTTTCTTAGGCAGATGTAAATTATAAGTTGATCACTAGATCTTCTTTCGCATAACGAACTTTAGCTGCATGAGCCATAAAGTCGTTCGCTGCATCACGCTCACCTACGGCAAGCATTAATACGGAGTGTAAGCCCATCGCTTCTAATCCTAATAACTCATCTAATTGAGCTGGAATAAAACCTTCCATGGGAGTAGAATCAATTTGTAATTCACCTGCTGCTGCTAATGCAGTACCCATCGCTAAATAGGCTTGGCGATCTGCCCAGTTTCTTTTTGCTTCTACTGGACGACCTAATAGAGAACCAGCGATTGCTCCACGGTAATCACCTAGCATATCAACAGTAAGACCACGTGTGTCAGCCACTAATTGGATGAACGCATCGATTTGAGCTTCAGTGATGTCATTCCATGCTGCAAATACTAATAAGTGAGATGATTCTACTGCTTGCGGTTGACCATAAGCGATTGGTTGAATTTTTGCTTTTAATTCAGGGTTTTCAATAACCAAAATTTTGTAAGGTTGTAAACCAAAACCTGATGCTGAAAGGCGGATTGCTTCTAATAAAGAATCAATTTTTTCTGCGGAAACTTTGTTTCCTGTCATTCTTTTGGTGGCGTAGCGCCATGATAATGAGTCGATTAAAGACATAATGTTGAATGGTAAATGGTGAATGATAAATGTTAAGGCTTATTCTGGAAAATGGCCTGCGATATATCTAAAGTCTATGATTATAGAGAGGAGAGTAGAGAGAAAATTTTAAAGTGCAATCTCATAAAACATTGTCGTAAGGCAGTTTTAGAGATTGCACTTTGAAATTATTCGCTTACTAATGACACTGTCAAAGCGAAATCATCATAAATCGCCTTATCACCAATTGAATCAAAGAATTTCTTTGAACCGTATTTGATGTTGAAGTCAGTACGATCGATCGTGATGTTTGCTTTTGCACTCAATTTTCCACCTTTAACTGAAATTTCAGCTGGGAAAGTGATTGATTTAGTGATGCCTTTTACTGTCAAATTACCAGTAACTTGGTTGCCAGCTACTTTAGTGATAACGAAAGACGCTGTTGGAAATTTTTCTACTTCGAAGAAATCACCTGAAGTGATGTGTCCGATGAATTTTTGGTTGTAACCTGGATCCGTGATATCTAATGCTTTGATAGTTTTCAAATCAATGGTGAAGTTTCCACCTACTAATTTGTTGCCATCAATGTTTAAAGCTCCAGCAGAGATACCTACTGTTCCATTGTGCTCACCAGTTACTTTCTTCGCTAACCAAGCGATAGAACTAGCTGACTTGTTCACGTTAACTACTTTCGGTGCAGCTACACCAGCGAAAGTGATTAGGCCTAATGCCAAAGTTGCAATAACTACTTTAACAGATTTCATTTGATTTATTGTTTAATTGTGAGAAAATACGGTTCTAAATTCGTCCAAAATTTGGTTCATTTCCTCGAGCCTTTTAACTCCTAAAGCATCGAAATGTTTTCCCCAGTCATTTTGGACTTGGTCTACTTGGGTTAATAAATCTAAACCAGCAGGTAAGATTAATATATCTACAGCTCTGCGGTCTTTTGGACATTCCCGGCGAAGGACTAGGTTCTTTTCTACTAATTTGTCCACTAGGCGTGAGGCATTCGACATTTTGTCTAACATACGCTCAGTAATAGCTAAAACGGTCATCGGGTTCCCTTGTTGTCCTCTCAGGATACGTAGTACATTGTATTGTTGTACCGTAAGTCCAAAAGGTTTCAATAACTCCTGCTGTTTCTGAACGATCCAGTTGCCCGTATAAATCGCATTTACAACGGCTTTTGCTGCTTCAGAAGGAAATTTTGTCTGTTTTAAATCTTCGGAGATACCCATGGTGAAAATTTGATGTTGTAAAATTAAATGTAATTACATTAAATACAAAGGAAAATAAATTTATTTTAATCAAAACCCTAATATTTTTAATTTTTGGGCTATTTTTGAACATGCAGACATCCTTATCCCTTCAATATCCCTTTATTCTTGCTTCTAATTCTCCCCGTCGAAAAGAGATTCTGCGTTCCGCCGGATTTGAGTTTTCTGTATTACCTAGTGATGTGGATGAATCCTTTTCAGTGGATATGAAGCCTCAGGAGGTGCCGGTGCATTTGGCAGAAAGAAAAGCAAATGAATTAGCTCGAATTTCGCCTAATGCCTTAGTATTAGCCGCTGATACGGTGGTTATTTTAGGGGATGATATATTAAATAAGCCACAGGATAAGTCAGAGGCAATTCAAATGTTGCAGCAATTATCTGGGAAAACGCACGAAGTGGTGACGGGTATTGCTTTGCACACCCCTCAGGGCTTATTTACGAAGGCGGACTCTGCACTTGTGAAGTTTAGAGTTTTTGAAGACTGGGAAATTGATTTTTATGTACGGGAGGGATCATGCTTAGATAAAGCAGGTTCCTATGGGGTACAAGATTTCTTAGGAATGGTGGGAATTGAATCCATTCAGGGCTCTTTTTACACGGTGATGGGATTGCCCATTTATGACGTGTATCAATTAATGAAACCCTATATTCTAGATGGTAAACAATTAACGATTAGATAGAGAAGCTTTCTCCACAACCGCATGTACGACTTGCGTTCGGGTTTTTGAATTGAAAACCTTTGCCATTTAGTCCGTCAGAGAAGTCTAACTCGGTTCCTGCTAGGTAAAGGATTGATTTTTTGTCTACCATTACTTTCACACCTTTGTCTTCGAAGATCATATCGTTTGGTTGAGCTTCAGCAGCAAAATCCAAATTATACATCAGGCCTGAACAGCCGCCACCTTCTACGGCTACCCGGATGTTGAATTCCTCCGTTAAACCTTCTTTAGAACGTAATTCTTTGATTCTATTGGCAGCTAAATCCGTTATCGTAAGCATGGTGGTCGTATTTTGATGAAAATCTGATACAAAAGTAGCCCTTTTTTTGATAAAAAAAACCTTTATTTAGAGTGAATCTAAATAAAGTCTAGTTTTTCAAAACCATTGGTCTTAATTTTGTGTTTCAATTGCAGATTAAAAACATATACCATGCTTTCAATAAAGAATTTACAAGCGAGAATAGGGGAGAAGGAAATCTTGAAGGGGATTAATTTAGAAATCAAAGCCGGTGAGGTTCACGCCATAATGGGACCCAATGGATCAGGTAAATCAACCTTAGCGTCCGTATTAGCTGGTCGTGAAGACTACGAAGTTACCGGAGGATCCGTTGAGTTTTTTGGAAAAGATTTACTGGATTTAGCTCCAGAAGAACGTGCAGCAGAGGGTTTATTCCTTGCTTTTCAATACCCAGTGGAAATTCCAGGGGTTTCTACAACGAACTTTATGAAATCAGCGGTAAACGAAATTCGTAAATACCGTGGCGAAGAGCCTTTGGACGCTGTTCAATTTTTGAAAATGTTCAAAGAGAAGATGAGCTATGTGAATATTGACCAAAGTTTATTGTCTCGTGCCTTAAACGAAGGTTTCTCCGGTGGAGAGAAGAAAAGAAATGAAATTTTCCAAATGGCGGTTTTAGAACCTAAGTTGGCAATTTTGGATGAAACAGACTCCGGTTTAGACATCGATGCCTTGCGTATCGTGGCAGAAGGAGTAAATAAATTGAAATCCCCTGACAATGCGACGATTGTAGTAACTCACTACCAACGTCTTTTGGACTACATCATTCCTGATTTTGTACACGTTTTGTACAAAGGAAAGATTGTGAAATCAGGTGGAAAAGAATTAGCGCTTGAATTAGAAGAGCGTGGATATGATTGGATTATTTCAGCTTTAGGAGAATAAGATGTTGTATACAGAATTAACGTCATCGGCTCAGAAAGAGGCTTTAGAGCGTTTTAAGGCCAAAGGATTTCCTACCAACAAATGGGAAGAATGGAAGTATGCGTCCTTGAAATCGTGGAATGAAAAAGACCTAGATTGGTCTCCTGCAACTTTAAATGAAAATCTTTCAGCGAGTTTACAGACCCAAAACGGGAACACTAGCGTCAAGGGGGCTTTGCCTGCCGGAGTAGAATTTATTTCTTTCGATACTTTCATGGCAGCTAATCCAACGATTGCAGCTAAATGGGAGCAGCGTTTACCTATCTTAGATCAGAACTCCTTATACGATTTAAACACTGCGCTTGTGGTAAATACACAGGTTTTGTGGGTAAAAGCAGGTGTTTCGGTTGATCAGGCAATCACACATGATTTTATTCTATCTGCAGCGAAAGCTTCAGCGGTTCAAAGTCGATTGATTGTGTATGTAGAAGATAATGCGTCTTTAACTTTAATTGAGCGTGCATTTACGAAAGAAGGTTCAGCGGAGGTTTTGTCCAATTTTGTTCAAGAAATTTATGTGAACGAGAAGGCGAATTTGACTTATGTGAAGGAGCAAGATTTGGCCCCAAACACCACTCACATCGATCATACTTTCATCACACAGCTTTCGAATAGTCAGGTAGATTTATTTACTTTCTCGCTGAATGCCGCTTATTTACGGAATAACCTGCATTTCTACAGTGATGGTGAAAATGTAGTTTCGAATCTGAATGGGCTTTATGTGCCAGGAGAAGACCAATTAATGGATTCTCACACGGTCGTAGATCACCGCAAACCGAACTCGGAATCACACGAATTATACAAAGGTGTATTATTAGGAAACGCAACTGGCGTGTTCAATGGTAAGATTTTTGTGCGTCCAGACGCGCAGAAGACGAATGCTTTCCAAAGTTGCAAAAACGTCCTTGCTTCCACTCGGGCGACGATGAATACGAAGCCCCAATTAGAGATTTGGGCGGATGATGTGAAATGTTCTCACGGAACCACAACGGGTCAATTGAACGAAGAGGCTTTATTCTATTTACGTTCAAGAGGTATCTCCTTAGCTAACGCGCGAACTTTATTGTTGCTCGCTTTTGTTCAAGAGGTAATTGATCGCGTGACACACGAGGAGACGAAATTGCGTTTGACAGATAAAATTATTTCAAAAATCCAGACTTCCTTAGCGATTTAATCATGGCAGAAACATTAAATATAGATCAAATTAGAGCGGATTTCCCTGTTTTACATCAGCAGGTGAACAAAGCCCCTTTGATTTATTTTGATAATGCGGCGACTACACAAAAGCCCAAAGCTGTCATTGACGCCCTATCAGCCTATTATGAGCACGATAATGCAAATATTCACCGAGGTATTCACACCTTGGCGGAACGCGCGACTACTGCTTATGAGTTAACAAGAAAAAAGTTAGCGGCCTTTTTAAATGCTCCCTCTACAGATCAGATTATTTTTACCTCAGGTACAACTGCAGGGATAAATTTAGTAGCCCAAACTTTTGGGCGTGCAAACGTAGGTAAAGAAGATCAAATCATCGTTTCTAACCTGGAGCACCACTCGAACATTGTGCCTTGGCAGATGATTGCGGAGGAAAAAGGGGCAGAGATTAAGGTGATTCCTGTCAGCGATGAAGGTGTTTTAGATATCGAAGCTTATAAAGCTTTATTGAATCCTAAAGTCAAATTAGTCGCCGTCAATCACGTTTCTAATGCGATTGGGACGATTAATCCCATTGTTGAGATTATTTCTTTAGCGCACGCTGTTGGCGCGAAAGTATTAATTGATGGGGCACAATCAGTCGCGCATTTATCAGTAGATGTGCAAGCATTGGATATGGATTTTTTTGTGTTTTCGGCGCATAAACTTTTCGGGCCTACGGGCGTGGGAGTTTTATACGGAAAGCGTGATTTACTAGAGGCGATGCCACCTTACCAAGGAGGAGGGGAGATGATTAAAGAGGTAAGTTTTGCTGGCACGACCTACAACGAATTACCCTATAAATTTGAAGCAGGAACGCCAAATATTGCGGATGTGATTGCTTTTGGGGCAGCTTTGGACTATGTTCAGTCTATTCCTTCGGAAGCCTTAGCCGCACAAGAAGAGGCGCTTTTAGCCTATGCAACAGAGAAATTGCAAGCGATTCCAGGTCTACGAATCGTGGGTACGGCTCCTGAAAAGATTGCCGTTATTTCATTTGTGATTGATGGAGTTCACCCACAAGATATAGGGGTTTTATTAGATAAATTTGGCATTGCGATTCGTACCGGTCATCACTGCGCGCAACCATTGATGCAGCGCTATGAGCTAGTGGGAACGTGTCGAGCCTCTTTTGCTTTTTACAATACGTTCGAGGAGATCGATCGCTTTGTGCTTTGTTTAGAGAAAACCTTACAGATGTTAGGATAATGGGACAGCCAATTAACGAGATACAAGAGGAATTAATTGAAGAGTTCGGTCTTTTTGAAGACTGGGCAGATAAATACGAGTATTTGATCGACCTAGGTAAGAAGTTAGCGCCTATGTCAGATGCCTTTAAAACGGAGGAAAATGTGATTAAGGGTTGCCAAAGTCGTGTTTGGTTACACGCCGAAAAGCAAGGTGATTTAGTCGTTTTTCAAGCAGATTCAGAGGCCATTATCGTCAAAGGAATGATTTCGATGTTGATTCGGGTGTTATCGAATCACACGCCGGCAGAGATTTTGGCAGCTGACTTGTACTTTATCGAGCAAATTGGAATGAGCCAACATTTGGCCCAAACCAGATCAAATGGATTAGTTTCGATGGTTAAACAAATGCAACATTATGCGCTTGCCTTCTCTTAAGCGATTATTTAGAATGGAAAATTCAAGTCAAATGAATGAGGTAGAATTAAAGGAAAAAGTGGTTAAGGCGATTAAAACCGTTTATGATCCAGAAATTCCAGTTGATGTGTACGAACTCGGATTAATCTATGAAATCAAGATTTTTCCGGTCAATAACGTGTATATCTTGATGACTCTAACTTCGCCCTCTTGCCCATCTGCGGAAAGTATTCCGGTGGATATTGAGAAAGCGGTTAGAGAGATTGAAGGGATTGCAGAAGTCTCCGTAGAATTAACATTTGATCCTCCTTATGAGCAGGATATGATGTCTGAAGTGGCCAAATTGGAACTTGGTTTTATGTAATTGCGTTTCATTTAAAATCTAATATAAAAATATATGTATCCAGAACATTTAGTACATCCTATGCGGATGGATATCGTTGCCGGAGGTTTCCAAGAATTGAAGTTAGCTTCAGAAGTGGAAGATGTAATGGCTAAGCCAGGTACTACCTTGGTATTTTTCAATTCAGTTTGTGGATGTTCAGCTTCTACAGCTCGTCCAGGTGTAAAACACGCGGTAGCTTCATCAGCTAAGAAGCCTAATCAATTAGTGACGGTTTTCGCTGGTGTAGATCCAGAAGCGGTTCAAAAAGCACGTGAGTATACCTTACCTTACCCACCATCTTCTCCATCCATTGCTTTATTCAAAGATGGCGAGTTAGTTCATTTCGTAGAGCGTCACCACATTGAAGGTCGTTCGGCTGATATGATTGCAGGACACTTAGAAGGCGTATTCGAAGAGTTTTGTTAATATCAATACAATGAAAAAAAGGGAGCTTCCATCAGGAGCTCCCTTTTTTTATGTCCTTTCAGCGAGGATTATTGCTTAGGCGCACCGCCCATCGCTCCTGATTCTGAAGTACTATTTTTAGCTTTCTCAGCCATTTTCTTAGCGGCACCTTCATAATCACCTGCTTTGATGAAGGACATCTTCAACAAGTCGATTGATTTCTGAGTAGCCTCTTGAATCTGAGCAGGGGTTAAGCTCTTCACTTTGTTCTCTAATTCTTCAGACCATTTCATGTTACGGCCTAAGAACAAGTTGCTGTTCAAGCTTCCTACTAATGCATTGTCTTGAGAACGAGTTACTTGGCGTGATTGTAACCAAGATTTCTTCGCTTCATCGATTTCTTTTTGAGTGAAACCTTCTTTCAATACTTTTTCGATTTCTTCTTTGAACGCAGACTCAAGCTTCGCTAAATTCTCTGGAGCGTAGATGGCATAGCCGATAAATGCACCGCTTTGATCTAAAGGACTCGCAACGAATTGAGAACCTACACCATAAGATAAACCATCTTTCTGGCGAATACGGTTCATTAAACGTGAGCTTAAGCCACTACCACCACCTAACATATAGTTTGATAACTCTAATGCAGCATAGTTAGGATCGCTATCAGAGATTTTCAATGGCTGGTAGGCTAAGAAGAAGGCATTTGCTTTATCCGGTGTTTCGATAGAGATCGCTTTGCCACCTGTTTCTTTAAATACCTCTGCCACACGTTTGTAAGGCTTAGGAGACTTCCAGTTCGCAAATTCAGCTGTGATTAAATCTTTCAATTCTTTCTCATCAAAATCACCTACCGCAGAGAATGTTGCATTAGATGCGCCATAGAAGTTCTTGTAGAAATTAACAGACTCTTCTAGTTTTACCGCGCCGTAATTAGCGATTTGTTCTGCCATAGTCGGTTGGTAACGAACGTCTTTTTTGTCATAATGTCCAGCTCTTAATTGACCTAAAGCTTCAGAACCTTTCGCTTGTGGCTCACTTTTTTGGCCTTCAATAGCGGTTAAATTCTCTTGCTTTAATTTTTCAAATTCAGCTGCTGGGAAAACAGGTTGCTTTAAGGCTTCAGCCACTAATTTCATAGCTGGGATTAAATTCTCGCGCGTTGTCTCGATAGAAACGTTAGCTTGAGTAGCGCCCCCAGAAATACTTACACGCGCTTTTAACTTGTCCAATTCATCTTGGAATTGTTGACGCGTGTGTTTTGCTGTACCTTTTGTTAACATATCAGCTGCTAAGTCAGCCGCTGTAACTGTTCCCATTAATGATTTTTCATCACCAAAACGTAAGGTCATACGAGCATAAACTGAATTACCTCTTGTCTTCTTTGATAAAAGCGCTAATTGAACTCCACCGATTTTCTCCGTTTTCGTACGTGAATCAATGTTTGCCGGTGATGGATCAAAAGCTTCTCCTTGGCTTACTGCTGCCTTAGGCTTGAAGTCTTTTAAAATCGTAGCTACATCTTTCGCTTCAGGAATCTCAGCACGAACTGGTTTCTCTGTAGGATAGAAAGTTCCAGATGTTCTGTTCGAAGATTTGAAGTAAGCCGCTGCTACACGCTGAATATCCTCTGGAGTTATTTTCTCTAGTTGATTACGGGTATGGAATAATAAACGCCAATCGCCTTGTGCGATGTATTCTGAAAGACCTACACCCACACGTTGTGCATTGTTTAATAACAATTCGATGTTCTTAATGCCTTTGGTCTTAATACGATCTACCTCTTCTTTAGTAGGAGGAGTTTTGGCAAAATTCTCAATGGTATTAAACATAATCTGACGAACAGAATCCACTGATTTCTCTTTTAAAACTTCCGCGCCGAAATAAATCAATCCCGGCTCTTTTAATTGGAAAGAGAACCCAAACTGGCTACTCGCTTTCTTTGTATCAATTAACGCCTTGTATAAACGACCTGAAGGTGCATCTGTCAATAAGTCAGCCATCACATCTACGGCCACATAATCAGGATGTAAACCAGAAGGAATGTGGTAGGCCATACCTACTACTTGCACATCACCTACGCGGCGAAGAGACACTTCTCTTTCTCCATCTTGTGTAGGTTCAGCCGTGAAAGTAGGCGTTAAAACACGCTCAGGGCGAGGAATAATACCGAATTTCTCGTTGACTAACTTTAATGTTTTCATCGGGTCAAACTTACCTGCCACTAATAAAACCGCGTTATCTGGCTGGTAGTATTTACGGTAATAAGCTTGTAGGTTTTCGATAGGCACTTTTTCGATGTCAGAACGAGCACCGATAGTGGAGTTACCATAATTATGCCATAAGAAAGCCGTAGAAACGATACGTTCCATTAGGACACTACCTGGATCGTTTTCGCCACGTTCAAATTCGTTACGAACAACCGTCATTTCGGTTTCTAATTCGCTCTTCGAAATACGTGAGTTGATCATACGATCAGCCTCCATATCTAAAGCCCAATCTAGATTTTCATCTGTTGAAGCGAATGTTTCGAAGTAGTTTGTGCGGTCTAACCAAGTGGTTCCGTTGAATTGAGCGCCGTGATCTGAGATTTCTTTCGCTACTTCTTTGTGTTTTTCTTTTGTACCCTTGAACACCATATGTTCTAATAGGTGGGACATTCCCGTTTCACCATATCCTTCGTGGCGAGAACCTACTAAATAGGTGATGTTAACGGTAATGGTTTGCTTCGATGGGTCTGGGAATAATAATACTTTTAGGCCATTAGCTAATTTATATTCCGTAATTCCCTCCGCTTCAGTTACCTTTTCAGGTATGGGAAGGCTAGCGGATGCCTTTTGTGTTGATGGAGTGGGTTTAGGTTGTGCTATTGCAGGTTGCAAAAGACAAAGCAGCAAACCCGATAGAATAATTTTCTTCATAGGGGTATTTTGTTTTTAGAATAGAAAATTAAAAATTAATTGACTGAGTGATACTGATAAAATGATGAACGGCAAGAATTATTTCTTGTACTGTTGAATTAACTTATAAATCGCCTTTTGTGTTTCCATGTTAGGGAAATATTCGAAAATTATTTCGTGCTTTTCATAGTCCAATAGAAGACCAGACTCCAAGAAATGAAAGGCCTCTTTAAATTGCCCTGCTTTAATTAAAAAGATAGCTGCGCGGTAATATAGGTCAGCTTCCTCTGGAAGTTCATCGATGGCGGAAAGCATAATCTCTGCGCACTTTTCGAAGTCATTTAAGTCGTAATGCAATTGCGCCCATTTGACCCAAGTAGGAGCGAAGAAAGAGTCTAAGTCTACGGATTTGGCATAGGCATCGTCAGAAGATAAAGGATTGCCTAAATAGGCTTCCACATCCGCTAAACCCGTCCAATACAAGGGATTAGTGTCGTTTAATTTCAGTGCTTTCTTTAGAAAATGTAAGGCTTCAAACCACTTGTCCAGTTCAGTCAAGCAAACGGCTAAACCATAATAGCCTTCATCCCAAAGAGGGTCGACCTTAATTGCCTCCTTATAATGCGTTAGTGCTTCATCAAAACGACGCTGACGTTCAATGCTAGCCCCTAAGCAGCAATATAATTCCGGGTTTGGATCATCGTATTTCAAGCAAAGTTGATACGATTCCTCGGCCTTCGCATACTCCTGAATGTTCATATAGGTATTCCCTAAATTAAATAAGGAAGACCCAAAGGTAGGTTCAATGGCAAGCGAATATTCATAGGCATCGATGGCCTTTTCAAATTGCTTTAACTTCGAATAGGCGATACCTAAATTGTACCAGGCTGTGAAAGAAAAGGGGTCAGCATCAATGAACTGCTTATAGTAGGGGATACTTTCCTCAATTTTGCCTATTTCGTCTAAGCAATTTGCGAGTTCCACTAGGGCATTTTCATTCTCAGAATTAAGCTCTAAGCACTTCTTTAGCATATCAACCGCTTCGCGTGGTTTTCCCCAAGCTTGGTAGCTCAAGCCGATGCGGAAATAGACTTCGTCTTTTTCTTCTGTTCGGTCTAATGAAGCTAAAAACAGTTGAATGGATTCTTCATGTTGCCCCATTTGGCTTAATAAATAGCCTTTAACGAGGGTTAATTCGATATCGTTGGGGAAAAGTAGGATGGCATTTTCAATTAATTCCATCGCCTCTTCTGGCTTTTGCATTTCGCCTAAAATTTGCGCTTTCAGGGTAATTAATTCCAGCGAATAACTGAAATGACTCAGGCCTAAATTAACGGCCTCTAAAGCTTGGTCAAAACGCGATTGAACAAAGTAATGTTCAGCGATTTGTTCTAAAGTCTCTGCATCGAAAAACGCGTTTTCTTGCTGATTCAACATATTCTCGTACCGTTGAACGGAAGACTGAATGTCTTCTTTATTCTCGTCGAATTCGGGATCTAGCATTTTTCAGGATACATTTTTACTAAAATAAAGAATATTATTTATTCTTGAACGCCTTTTCGGCTTAATTTTGTTCCAAACATCTGATAATGTCAAAAATCTGCGCCATTGCGGACCTCGGTACGAACACCTTTCAATTATTGATTTCACCTTTGTCTGAATTTCGGGTGGAGGATCATTTCCAGCGACCGGTCGGTTTAGGCATGGGAGCAATGGAGGAGGTGATATTACAACAAGATGCGATGGATCGGGCTATTGCTTGTCTAACAGAGTTTAAACAGGTTTTTCTGGCCAAAGGTGGGGATATGAGCCATTTTTATGCCATCGGAACTAGCATTCTTCGCCGTGCCTCCAATTCAACAGAATTTCAGGAGCGTGTCTATAGTGAATTAGGGATACGCATACGTATCATTGACGGAATCCAAGAAGCAGAATTTATTTATGCTGGTATACGAAATTCTTTGCCTCAACGTTGGGAGAAAACGAGTTTGGTGATGGATATAGGCGGAGGAAGTGTGGAGTTTATCTTGTTTAGAGGTGAACAGGTATCATATCGAGTGAGTTTGGAAATAGGAGGATTGCTGTTGAAATCGCTATTTTCAGTGGGTAATGAGTTTAATTTATCTGTGGTACCTGATTTAGATGCCTATGTTTCGAAGGAAATGATACCGCTGTTGGAGGCTTGTCGTGAGGCTAAACCGACTGTTTTAATAGGAGCCGCTGGGGCCTTTGAAACGATATTAGATATTGAGAATAGAGTGGGGGGAACTCCTGCTTCTTGTGAATTAGATGTTCCTGCGTTTTTGCAGCACAAGACAAATTTAGATGCCTTGCGTTATGAAGAACGGGTGGGCTATCCTGGTATGAAGGCTTTCAGGGCAAGTATATTTCCCTATGCGACTTTTTTAGTGGAGAAAGTGTTACGGGAATTAGCTCTAAATGAGCTTTGGTTTTCGTCTTATAGTTTGAAGGAAGGATTTTGGTTTACAGAACTTCAATCTTCCTAAGTCAGCCTTAGAATTTGAAAAAAAAATTGTAAACTTGTAGTAAATAAGATTAATCAATTCATCCTATGGCTTTATCGCTAGCAACTATTTTACTTCAGGCGGGTGTAACCGTCGATTCACTTTCTTCTGCCGTGGCAGATTCTATTGTTAATGCTTCTGGTCCAGTTCAAGAAGTGACTAAAGTAGTCGTAGAAGAATTCTCTGTGTTAGACTTATTAGGAAAAGGGGGGTATGTGATGTATCCCATCGGTTTCTTGTTTGCTGCGGCCGTTTTCTTGTTCATCGAACGCTATTTATATATTCGTAAGACGGCAAAATTAGATGAGAATTTCTTGCATACGATTAATGATATGTTGCAGGCTGGGAATGTGCAGGGTGCGATTAATTTCTGCAAAGCGACGTCATATCCGATTGCAAAGCTTTTGGAAAAAGGCTTATCCCGTTTAGGTTCTCCTATTCGTGATATCGAAGCAGCGATTGAGAATAAGGCCAAAGTAGAAATCTACAATATGGAGAAGAATTTAGGGATTCTAAGCGCGATTGCACGTATTGCCCCGATGTTTGGATTCTTAGGAACAGTAACAGGTATGATTCGTACCTTCCACAATATCTCGATCTCTAATAAAATTGATATCTCAACGATTGCGGGAGGTATTTATGAGAAAATGGTGACTTCGGCATCAGGTTTAATCGTGGGTATTATTGCCTATGTACTATATACCTTGTTAACGACGATGATTGATCGCACGATTAATAAAATGGAAATTACGGCGATCGATTTCTTAGATATTCTTCACAAACCAGCGTCTAAAGCCTAATTCGATGAACTTCAGAAAAAGAGCCAGAGAAGCATCGGAAGTAGAAACAGGAGCCCTAGCGGATATCCTTTTCTTTTTATTGATGTTCTTTTTAATGATTTCGACGCTAGCATCTCCGGATGCAATAAAATTGCTTTTACCAGAAACAGCAAAGCCAATGCCTACGCCTGCGAACGAAGTGATTCGTTTAACAGTGGACGAAAAATTGAATTATTACATCGATGATCGGTTAGTGGATGTAGCGAATTTAGAAACAGAGCTGACAAATGAAGTGACCACTAAAAAGGCGGTGACTTTAGTGGTTCGAATGGATCGCAATCAAACAGTTCAAGAATTAACCAATATTTATGACCTTGCAGCTAAATTGAAGTTGTCGATGGTAATGGCTGCGGAAAAGAAAAAATAGAAATTATGGAAGGCTATGTAATCATCGCCCTCAAATCAATAGCCGTTTACGTGTTCATCGTAGCGGCTATTCGTGTTTTTGGGAAGAAAGAGTTTGCGCAATTATCGGTGGTGGATGTGGTTTTCATCTTATTAATCTCGAATTCCGTGCAGACGGCGATGGTAGGTGATGATACGAGTTTATCCGGAGGTTTGGTGGCGGCTTTGGCTTTATTTGCCATGAATTATGCATTTAAATGGGTGACGAATAATAGCAAAAAAATCAGTAATGCGATTGATGGCGAACCAATTTTGTTGATTTATGATGGTGTGGTGAAAGAAAATGGATTAAAAGAAGCTTCCATTACAATTGATCAATTGAAAGCGGTAGTGAGAGAACATGGGGTTGAAGAAATCGAAGAAGTGAACCTAGCTATCTTCGAAGTAGACGGAAATATTTCCGTTTTAAGTGATAATTATCGGAATTTGACCAAAAGAAAACGAAAAGGACACCGGATTCTTGGGCAAAATACGGCCTAAAATCGTATATTTGTCCTATATCTCAGCTGTTTGTAGAGTTGAGAATCATTTTGTTTTCTTAATTAATGGAAAAAATCCTAAAATTCGGTGGGACCAGTTGTGGAAGCATCGAAAGCATTCAATCCGTTTTGGCGATTATCGAGTCAAACGGAAAATCCTCCTCTGATTTTGCTGTTGTCTTTTCTGCGATGAGCGGTGTGACCAATCATTTGTTGGAAGCGGGCACCCTAGCGGCTCAGCCGAAAAGCACGGTAAATACGCTGATCGAGACTATTGAAACACGTCATTTTGAGGTAATTAAGCACTTTATTCCGGTGACGGGACAAAGTCAGGTAATTGCTCATGTGCGTACGTTAGTTAATGAATTACGTGATGTGTTGAAAGGGATTAATTTGATTAAGGAGATTTCACCTAAGACATCAGATGCCTTAGTTAGTTTTGGGGAGCGTTTATCGACCTATTTAATTTTCGCCATCTTACAACAAAAAGGACTTCCGGTTTTCTACGTGGATGCGCGAGAGATCATTAAAACAAATAGTGCTTTCAGCCATTCTGAAGTAGATTTTGAGGTGACGAACCCATTGATTTCTAGTTATTTCGAAGCAAATAAGGGTAAAATAGGTTTAGTGACAGGTTTTATTGCGTCTAATGCGAAAGGGGAGACAACGACATTAGGTCGGGGAGGATCTGATTATACGGCTTCCGTGATAGGAGCTGCTTTAGGGGTAAAAGAAATTGAAATTTGGACGGATGTGGATGGGATGATGACAGCGGATCCGCGCAAAGTGAAGTCCGCTTTTACGATACCCTCTATTTCCTATGCGGAAGCAATGGAATTGACTCATTTTGGAGCTAAAGTGATTTATCCGCCCTCCTTACAACCTGCCTTTGCTAAAAACATCCCGATTCGGGTACTGAATACGTTTAATCCTAGCTTTTCAGGGACGGTAGTAAGTAAAGAGCCTACGGGTAGTCCATATATCATTACGGGAATTTCATCGATAGATCAGCTGGCGTTGGTTAATTTGCAGGGTTCAGGTATGATTGGTGTGGCGGGTGTTTCTGCTAAATTATTTACGGTTTTAGCTCGTGAAAAAATATCAGTAGTCTTAATTTCTCAAGCGTCATCTGAACACAGTATCTGTTTTGCGATCGATCCGTCTGTTTCTGACAAAGTACGGAAAGTGTTAGAGAAAGAGTTTGCAGCAGAGATGGCTGCGGGGGATATTGAGGGAATTGATATTCAAAAAGAGCTTTCTGTTATCGCTGTAGTGGGAGAGGGGATGCGAAAACATACCGGTGTGAGTGGAAAATTATTCTCTTCTTTAGGGAAAAATGGGATTAACATTGTCGCTACAGCGCAGGGATCATCGGAGTTGAATATCTCCGTGGTCATTGAAAATAAGGATCTTTCTAAGGCCCTGAATGTTATTCACGAGACTTTCTTCTTTTCTCAGATTAAAACATTGCATCTCTATTTAGTAGGTGCGGGTTTGATCGGTAAGACTTTATTAGCGCAAATTATTGGTCAGGAGCATTATTTGGCCAAATACAAAGGTATCAAAATCCGTTTAACGGGTATCGCGAACAGTCGTAAACAATTAATTCAAGAGGAAGGAATTGAGCTTGATCAGGCCTTAGGTTTACTGGACAGTGCAGGAGAGCCGGCAGATTTAGCTGGATTTGTGGCGAAAATCAAGGCCTTAAACTTGCCTAATTCTATTTTTGCAGATTGTACAGCGAATAAAGAGATTTATACGAACTATTTAGGTTTATTTCAGTCTAACATTTCAGTCGTAACCCCTAATAAGGTAGCGAATTCTGGGCCTTATGATTTGTATGCGCAATTGCATCAAACGGCTCTTGCTAAGGGAGTTAAGTTCTTGTATGAGACGAATGTAGGGGCAGGTTTGCCGGTGATTAATACCTTGCAAGGTTTGATTGCTTCTGGGGATCGCTTTGAGAAAATAGAAGGAATTCTTTCGGGTACTTTATCGTTCTTATTTAATCAATTTAAGCCCGGTAAATCATTTGGAGAGGTATTAAGAGCTGCGAAGCAAAAAGGATATACCGAACCTGATCCACGCGAAGATTTAAGTGGAATGGATGTGGCGCGTAAAATTTTGATATTGAGTCGCGAGATTGGATTGAAGTTAGAATTCTCAGATATAACCATTGAAAAGATTATTCCTCCAGCTTGTGAAGCGGCTCCCACAGTAGACGCTTTCTTTGAGGAAATCGATAAAGCCAATGATTTCTTTGAGAAATTAGTGAATGAGGCCGCAGCGAAAGGCGAGGTGTTACGCTATATAGCTTGTTTAGAAGATCAAAAAATTACTATCGGTTTGCGTTCAGTAGGGCATGATCATCCTTTCTATCAAATGGATGGTGCGGATAATGTGATAGCTTTCACAACTAAGCGTTACCATGATCGCCCATTAGTGATTAAAGGACCGGGAGCGGGTGCAGAAGTGACAGCCTCTGGTGTTTTTGCGGATATTGTTTCTATAGGTAGTCATCTCGCATAATATGGAAAAGATACGTGTTTATGCTCCTGCAACAGTAGCGAATGTGGCTTGTGGATTTGATATCTTCGGTTTTGCCGTGAATCATCCAGGTGATGAGGTCGTTTTAGAAAAGAAATCGACTCCGGGTATCGTCATTAAAGAAATTACAGGTGATGATGGCCGTTTACCCAAAGTGGTAGAAAAAAATACGGCTGGTATTGCCATCCAAAAATACTTAGCCCATATTGGTCACGAAGACCAAGGTTTCGAATTGTCCTTGCACAAAGATATGCCTTTAGGTTCCGGCTTAGGATCTTCTGCGGCATCTGCCGTGGCAGGTGTTTTTGCAGCGAATGAACTGATGGGCCGCCCATTATCACAAAAAGACCTCTTGCCCTTCGCAATGGAAGGAGAGCGCGTCGCCTGCGGCTCCGCGCACGCAGACAATGTAGGTCCTTCGCTCTTAGGTGGCTTTATTGTGATTCGTTCTTACGATCCCTTAGATATCATTCAAGTGCCCGTGCCTGCAGACCTATACGCGAGTATCGTCCACCCTCAAATAGAGGTGAATACGAAAGATGCACGTGGAATATTAAATAAAGAAATTTCGTTATCCACCACCATTACTCAAATGGGGAATGTTGCTGGATTGGTTGCAGGATTGCTTTTACCTGATTATGAGTTAATTGGTCGTTCATTAGTCGATGTGATTATTGAGCCATCTCGTGCAATCCTGATCCCTGGTTTTGCGGAAGTAAAGGCTGCTGCGATTGCGAATGGCGCGTTAGGCTGCTCTATTTCAGGTTCTGGGCCTTCCTTGTTTGCCTTATCTAAAGGTGAAGAAACCGCCCAAAAAGTAGCGAAAGCGATGGCCGCAGAATTTGCCGCCTTGGGTATCGGTTCAGAGCAATATGTCTCTCAAATCAACCAAAAAGGTCCTGTTGTTTTAGCCGATTAGGCTTTCGGATGCGCTTGTAAGTAGATAGCCTTCATTTTTTCCATCGAATTATGAGTGTATACCTGCGTTGCAGCTAAATTAGCATGCCCTAGCAATTCCTTGATGGCATTTAAATCAGCCCCTTTGTTCAAAAGATGTGTCGCATAGGTGTGACGCAATACGTGCGGCGAAAGTTTCTCTAGCTGGCTATATTCCCCTAAATTTTTCTTCACCAAGCGCTGTACGAACATCGGGTACAAGGGTTCTCCTTTATCTGTGAGTAGTAAATTGGGATGTTCCACTGTGCAGAAGCTGCGATACGTTGAAATTAAGTCAACGAGTAACCCAGGTATAGGAATCATCCGTTCCTTATTTCGCTTTCCGATTACTCGGATTGTTTTAGCCGCTAGATTGATTTGATTGTTTTGCAGTGAAATCAATTCAGCCAAGCGAATTCCTGTCCCATAGAGCAGAAATAGAATCAGTTCGTCTCTGGCTTCGCTGAAATTAGTGGCGATTTTTCGATTATCCACCAGGTTTTCCATCTCCGATTCACGTACGAATTGGGGGATTTTCTTGGTGGTTTTAACCATCCTGATAGAGGTCATTGGATTTTCTTCGATTTTCCCTGTTCTTAAAAGATACTTATAGAAGGTACGCAATGTGGCCAGTTTGCGGTTAATGCTGCGGTTTTGGATGGAATCATCGGATAAACTGATGAGCCATTTTCGAATGGTTAACGCTTGAACTTGAGATAATTCCGCAGGTGCGATGAAAGCGGTAAACTGTTCTAAGTCAGTAGAGTAGGAGGTAATCGTGCGCGAACTGAGGCGCCTTTCGATGGACAGGTGGTCCAAAAAAAAATTGACTAATTCACGATTCATCATCGAAATTAGTCA
>JAURHT010000138.1 GCA_030833145.1 Aquirufa sp. | reverse complement strand
GCGTGAATTAGCAGCCCAAGGTCACAAAGTAATCAGTCTTTCTGTAGGAGAGCCAGATTTTAAAACACCTGCTCACATCTGTGAGGCGGCGAAAAAGGCGATTGATGATGGTTTCCACGGGTATTCACCAGTAGCTGGTTATCCTGACTTGCGCATGGCGATTGCGAATAAATTAAAGCGTGATAATAACCTAGAGTGGGGTTCTGAAAATATCGTGGTAAGCACGGGTGCAAAACACTCTTTAGCGAACGCGATTGCAGCTCTAATTAACCCAGGTGATGAAGTAATCATCTTCTCTCCTTATTGGGTTTCTTACTCAGAGATGGTAAAATTAGCGGAAGGTACTTCGGTAATCGTTCAAGGTGCTTTTGAAAATAATTTCAAAGTAACACCGGAGCAATTCGAAGCAGCCATCACTCCTAAAACGAAAATGGTGATGTTCGCATCCCCTAACAACCCGACAGGATCGGTTTACACAGAATCAGAATTACGTGACATCGCAAACGTGGTAGCACGTCACGAAAATATCTTCGTCTTAGCGGATGAAATCTACGAATACATCAACTTCACACAAGGGGGTCACTTCTCGATCGGATCTATTCCAGAAATCAAGGAACGTGTGATCACGGTGAACGGGGTGGCGAAAGGCCATGCGATGACGGGTTGGAGAATTGGATTTATCGCGGCGGCTAAATGGATCGCAGATGGTATCGAAAAGCTTCAAGGTCAAGTGACTTCAGGTACGAACTCCATCGCTCAAAAAGCGGCAGTTGCGGCCTTTAACGGTAGCTTGGATCACGCTTACGAAATGAAAGCGGCATACGATCGCCGTCGTAAGTTAGTGGTAGAAAAATTACGTGAGATCCCTGGATTTAAAGTAAATATGCCAGATGGCGCATTCTATGCGTTCCCAGATATTTCTTACTATTTTGGTAAGACTGACGGAACAACGTTGATTAAAGATTCAGATGATTTCTGTTCTTGGTTATTAGCAGATGCTTTTGTCG
The DNA here is from genome assembly GCA_030833145.1 of Aquirufa sp. Next base: position 3,997 of record JAURHT010000138.1, on the reverse strand, counting down.
CTACAGTAGCAGGTTCTGGTTTCGGAGCACCGGATTGTATGCGTATTTCTACGGCAGCAGCGGATGAGCAATTGCTAGAAGCTTGCGATCGCATCAAAGCTGCCGTTGCTAAATTAAAATAAGATGGGAATCGCGTCCATTATTGTCTTTATTTTAGGGTATTTAGCCATTACCTTAGAGCACCCCTTAAAGATTAATAAAACGGCTACAGCCTTAGTTACGGGTGTACTTGTTTGGACAATTTATGCGATTTCTACAGGAGATGCCTCTGAGTTAGGTCATCACTTAGCGTCTACTTCGGAGATCTTATTCTTCTTGTTAGGCGCGATGACGCTAGTGGAATTAGTGGATGCCCACCAGGGTTTTTACTTCGTCTCTCGATTAATTAAAACAGATCAGGTGATTAAACTGCTATGGATAGTGGGTTTAATCACCTTTTTCATGTCTGCGGTCTTAGACAATTTGACCACCTCGATTGTGATGGTCACCTTACTTCGGAAGTTGATCAGCCATAAGGAAACCCGGAAGTATTTTGTGGGAATCGTGGTCATCGCCGCGAACGCTGGTGGCGCCTGGTCACCCATTGGAGACGTAACGACGACGATGCTCTGGATAGGAGGTCAAATTTCGGCTACCGGCATTATTCAAAGTTTATTGTTGCCTTCTTTGGTTGCTTTACTTGTGCCATTAGTTGTCGCTTCTTATGTCTTGAAAAACCAATCAATTGGTCAATCAGCAGCGTCGGTAACTTTGAGTTCGACAGAAGAACGCGATGGGAAAATCATGCTTTTTGCTGGCGCAGGTTCTTTGATTGGTGTTCCAATCTTCAAAACCTTGACACACTTGCCGCCTTATATGGGGATTTTATTGGCCCTAGGTTTGGTATGGATTTTATCCGAAATCTTGCACTCTGAGAAAGATGAGGAGGCGAAGAAACATTTAAGTGTGGGCTATGCCTTGACCAAAATCGATACTTCTAGCATTCTCTTTTTCTTAGGAATTCTATTGGCAATAGGAGGTTTGGAATCCTTTGGATATTTACATGCGCTCTCTGATCAATTAGCACAGGCGTTAGGCAATCAAAACCTTATCGTCACCATCATTGGTTTAGCGTCTGCTGTCGTAGATAATGTGCCTTTAGTGGCCGCAACGATGGGAATGTATTCGCTTGCTGATTTTCCCATGGATCACGAGATGTGGGAATACCTTGCCTTTTGTGCGGGAACGGGCGGAAGTATCCTGATTATTGGATCTGCAGCTGGAGTGGCAGTAATGGGAATGGAGAAAATTGAATTCGGCTGGTACCTGAAAAAAATAGGCTTTCTGGCCTTGCTTGGTTATTTCGCTGGGGCCGGTATGTATCTGCTATTACACTAAAATCCAATCGACATACTAGCACCATAATACGCTGGTGCCACTTGAGGAGTCAAAGTAAAACGATTCAGTTTTTGCCATTGATGACGAACTTTCGGGTATAAAATATAGGCCAATTCTGCCGAAGCGATTCCAATCGCAGACCCCATCAATACATCCGTAACCCAATGTTTATTATTTGCGATGCGTAATGCTCCAGTAGCCGTAGCTAAGGTATAGCCCGCAATGACAAATTCAGGATGGGAATCACGGTACTCATGCGCTAAAATGGTTGCTCCAAAAAACGCAGTCGCCGTATGTCCGGATGGATAGGTGTTTTCGGTGCCATCTGGTCTTGCCTCGGTTATTAAAGCCTTTAAACCCTGTGTCGCTGCCACATAAATTCCGGTGCCCACTATAAAAACTCCTGCTTGATCAAATGCCTCCTCTTTGTTCTTGAATTCAGCAATATTCAAGCCCACATACATCGCTGCAGGCCCATATTGAATATAGTCATCTAACGGAGTGACATGACCCTGACCGACGATTTTTGTTTGAATTTGCTTAGCAAAAGGATTGTAAGTTAATCCACTAGCAATGCCTAAAGCTAAAGGTGTCTTCCACTTTTTGAAGGATGGTTTCTCGGCTTGTGCAGAAAAGGCAATCAGGTAAATTAGGGCGATGATTCTCATTATTTTTCAGCTAAAAGGCTTTGGATCGTATGTTCAAAATCGGAGATCCAATCGGCATAATATTTTCCCGTTCCAGGCCCAGAGAAGCCGGTGTGTATTTCTCGTACGATGCCTTTTTTGTCGATGATGAACGTCGTAGGATACCCGTTCATTTTACTCAGCATTGGTAAAACCTTCTCGATTGTTTTATCCTCTGCCGTTCCCGCAAAAAGAAGCGGGTAGGTGATGCCGATTTTCTTTTGGAAATTATTGATTTTAGGCCCTGCAATGGCAATGTCGGGCGAATTCTCAAAAGCAATGCCTACTACTTCCACGCCTTTTTCTTTGTATTTCTTGTAGAATGGGGATAGATACCTTGATTCATCCAAACAATTAGGGCACCATGATCCCATTAATTCAATCACGATGACTTTGTTTTTATAGCGATCATCTTGTAAGCTAATTTGTTCGCCAAAGGTTGTGGGTAATTTAAAATCGATACGATCGAAACCCGGTTTCAAAAAGCTAAGTTTCTTTAAATCTGGTAAAGCTGCCGCGGGGTCTAATTTCCCATCAACCGTCCTAACTCCACTCAATCCAGAAGTAAATCTCCCCGTAAATTGTTTGCCATTTACTTTTGCTCGCAACATGTTAACCCCGCTTCCATCGAAATAGCTTAGAAATAAACTATCCCCGCTTACATTTCCTTGTAAAAAACGGTAGTCGCCAGATGTCCGAAGGAAGGTACCGGTCACTTTGTTGCCTTTTTGTTCAAAAACGCCTACACCTGGACTGTGGTTTGTGGCATCACTATAGAAATCTGACATCCACTTTCCACTGACATTCACGGTAGCTGGTTGTAGGTTCAAAAAGCGGTCTGAAGAACTCGCTAGAGCTGAAACGGGTAGCCGATACGCCGTTTTTCCATTTCTTTTTTTAACGAAATAACCCTTCATTTCGGTCGTTTTTGTCACTTGGAAAACGAGCTCAGCTTCGTATAGGTCAAAAGGAACGACTAATGAATCCGCTCTAAAATAGGATTCCCCTAACGTGGACTTCTCTGCTCCATTTACCAGTTTAATATCTAAATTCCCTGATTTTGAACCGGGATTTATTTCAAATTGAATGGGTAATTCGCCGCCATGTGTAGTAAGAGAAGCCCGCCAAAGTCCCGTAACAGGTGCTTGGGCTAAGCTCAATAAAGGAGCAAATAGGAGAGCAAATAAGGTCTTTTTCATCAGTGAATCCCGTAGGCGTTTGAACAAAGATACGGGTTCGAAACTTGTCACAAAAAAATCACATACAAATTCGTGAATTGATGGCATAGCCGAGGGATAATTTGTATTTTTGTTTTCATCCAAAATTATGCCAGAAAACACCTATCATACCTCCGTTATGTTGCACGAATGCATCGATGGTTTACGCATTGATCCTGCGGGAACGTATGTGGATGTGACCTTTGGGGGAGGCGGACATTCGAAGGCGATTTTAGACAAGCTAGGTCCAGAAGGAAGATTATTCTCCTTTGATCAGGATCCAGATGCTTGGGAGCAGGCTGAGAAGATTGATGATGAGCGTTTGACGCTAATTACAGCTAATTTTCGCTACTTAGAGAAGTATTTGCGCTTGCATCGCGTGAAGCAGGTGGATGGGATTTTGGCGGATTTCGGGGTCTCTTCTTTTCAATTAGATGCGCCGGAACGTGGATTTTCGATTCGTTTTGATGGACCGTTAGACATGCGCATGGGACCATCCGCATCAATGACTGCAGCGGAATTATTGAACAGCTATTCTGCGGAAGAATTGCAACGTATTTTGGGAATGTATGGGGAGGTTAAAAACGCCAGAACTTTGGCGCAAGCAATCATTCAAGCCAGAACCAGAAAACCGCTCGAAACAACGCAGGAATTTAAAGAAATTTTGAATAAATTAGCTCCTAAACACCGGGAGTTTAAATACTTCGCGCAGGTCTT
>JAURHT010000219.1 GCA_030833145.1 Aquirufa sp. | reverse complement strand
ATCTTCTACGTAGTTCTTTTACTACACCTGTTTTTTCAAATTTCTTCTTAAAGCGTTTTAAAGCTTTATCAATTGATTCGTTCTCTTTTATCGAAATAATTAACATTTTCTTTTGTCTGTTTTTTTAAATTGTGTGCAAAGATAATCATATTTTTTTGATGCGCAATAGGTGAATCGATTATTTCAATGAATGTTTTTGCCTATTTTTGTGCTTTCATTTTACCCAATTTTATGTCAGACTTTTCACGGACTACCGTTACTGCGGCGTTAATTTATGCGAATGGACCTATTCACATTGGTCACTTGGCCGGATGTTATTTGCCTGCAGATATCTATGTGCGGTATTTGCGTTTGCAGAAAAAGGATGTGATTTTCGTTTCAGGAACGGATGAACATGGTGTTCCAATTACAATTAAGGCGCAAAAAGAGGGTAAAACACCTCAGCAAGTAGTTAATTATTATTACAAGGAAATCAAAGATTCGTTTGAGCAATTTGGTATTTCCTTTGATATCTATGGCCGTACATCGGATCCGGTTCACCACGAGGTTTCCCAAGAGTTCTTTTTGAAATTATACAACGAAGGAAAATTTATCGAAGAAGTGACCGAGCAATTCTATGATGAAGAGGCGAAGCAATTCTTAGCGGATCGCTATATCACAGGTGATTGTCCTTCGTGTAAGCAACCTGGCGCCTATGGCGATCAGTGTGAAAAGTGTGGAACAACGCTTTCTCCTACGGAATTATTGAATCCTAAATCGGCTTTAAGTGGTTCTAAACCTGTATTGAAGCCGACTAAAAACTGGTTCTTGCCCTTGGATCAATGGCAGCCAGAATTAGAAAAATACATTAACTCACACCCAGAATGGAAGTCGAATGTGACGGGTCAGGTTAAATCCTGGTTGCAAGAAGGTTTGAAGCCACGTGCGATGACGCGTGATTTGAACTGGGGTGTGCCTATTCCTTTGCCAGATACGGAAGGCAAAGTGCTCTATGTGTGGTTTGATGCTCCCATCGGATATATTTCGATGACGAAGCAATTAACGCCAGAATGGGAGACGTATTGGAAGGCGAAGGATAGCCGTATTGTGCATTTCATCGGGAAAGACAATATTGTATTCCATTGTTTGATCTTCCCGGCGATGTGTATGGCACACGAAGGTTACCAATTAGCCGATCAGGTACCGGCGAATGAATTTATGAACCTAGAAGGGGATAAGATTTCAACCTCGCGCAATTGGGCGGTTTGGTTGCATGAATATTTAGTGGATTTCCCGGATAAGCAGGACGTATTGCGGTATGCTTTGACGGCTTCCAGTCCAGAAACGAAGGATGCCGATTTTACGTGGGCTGATTTTCAGACCAAAAATAACTCCGAATTAGTAGCCATTTTAGGCAATTTCGTGAACCGTGCTTTTGTATTAATTGATAAAAATTTCGGTTCTGTGGTGCCCCCTAAAGGCGAAGGCACAGGATTGGAAGCTGATTTGATGGCAGCTGTGGCTGAAATTCCAGCTAAACTAGCAGTAGCGCTAGAAAATTATAAATTCCGCGATGCGCTAGTATTAGCGATGGAGATTGCCAGATTAGGTAATAAATACTTGGCGGAAGCAGAGCCTTGGAAGATCATGAAGGAGGATCCGGCGAAGGCTGGAACTGTATTGAATTATGCGGTGCAATTAGTCGCTCAGGCGAGTATTGCTTTAGAGCCATTTATTCCGTTTAGTGCTCAAAAATTACGTACTGCGCTAGGTATGGATAGTTTTGAATGGTCAAGCATTGGTGATTTTGAGGTGGTTACAGCAGGAACTTCTTTGCAAAATCCAGGCTTGTTATTCGAGAAGATTGAAGATGAAGCGGTTCAAAAGCAAGTAGATAAATTAGTTCAAACAAAAGCGCAAATGGAATTAGCGACTAAATCGGTACCAGCTCTAAAAGAGACGGTGGCCTTTGATGATTTTGCCAAAATGGATATCCGAATTGGTGAAATCGTTGCAGCTGAGAAGATGGAGAAGAGTAAGAAGCTGCTAAAGCTTCAGGTGAATGATGGTTTTGTGACTAGAACGATCTTGTCTGGAATTGCGGAACATTTCGCACCAGAAGATTTAATGGGAAAACAGGTGACCTTCTTAGCGAATCTTGCGCCGCGCAAAATGATGGGAATTGAGAGTGAGGGGATGATTTTGATGGCAGAAGATGCAGATGGAAGTCTGGCATTAGTGCAACCTAACAAACAAATTTGGAATGGAGGGACCGTTAATTAGGTCCTCATTTTCAGGATGGTATAAAATAAAAATAAGGTCAGAAGAAACTTCTGGCCTTATTTGTTTAACCTCTAAACCTATTTAACTATGAAAATTTATACAAATATAATGCTTTAGTGGATATTTTATAAGTTTAGTGCAAAAAAAATAAAAAAAAGGTGAAGTTAAAAACTTCACCTTTTTTGATTACCTCTAAACCTATTTAACTATGAAAACTACTAACAATCTAATTATAACATAACAACCAAGTGCTCTTGTTGTTCAGAACTGTTATCGAAATTAGTGTCGATAACGGGCTCAGTGCTTACAATTGACCAAACTAGGTTGATCTTTTTAGCCTCTTGATTAATCTCTTTGATCCAGTTTAACGTCTTGGTATCTGAAAAATTTTGTCCTTGCTCAGAAATAGTTTTGATGGTTTGGTTGAAAACCGCTTTTTCTGACTCTGATACTTTTAAGAACTCTGTCTTGTTATTTTGGAAATCTTGTAAAATCGATATAGTCAAACTCGCTGCGTTCGCGCTCTTTACTTGAGCATCCTTGCGAATCAACGAAGTGATCACTTCTGATAATGTTTCTGTTTTTACTGATAAATCGTTTAAACGATTAAATGAACGTGCTTCTTCTCCTGCAACCGCAACTAGGTTTAATCCAATTAAACAGCTAGCTAATAATAATGTCTTCTTCATATTTTTGTTATATTTATTATCTAAATCAACGATGCAAAATTATTGCATTTTTT
>JAURHT010000194.1 GCA_030833145.1 Aquirufa sp. | reverse complement strand
TTATTGTTAAGTCTTCGTTTGGGCACGTACGGGATTTGCCAACCAAAGGGGATAAAGCCATCGATATCGAAAACGGGTTTACTCCTACTTATGTCGTCTCAGCCGATAAAACCAAAGTCATCTCAGAATTAAAGAGTCTTGCTAAATCCTCAGAAGAAGTTTGGTTAGCTACTGACGATGACCGTGAAGGAGAATCTATTTCGTGGCATTTAAAAGAGGCCTTAGGCCTCAAAGGAAACACAAAACGCATTGTTTTTCGTGAGATTACCAAACCAGCCATTCTGAATGCCATTCAGCATCCAAGGGAAATCGATATGGATTTGGTGAATGCCCAACAAGCGCGCCGAATCATGGATCGCCTGATCGGTTTCGAATTATCGCCCGTTCTTTGGTCCAAAGTACAAAAAGGATTATCCGCCGGTCGTGTTCAGTCCGTGGCCGTTCGCTTAATTGTCGAACGCGAAAAAGAGATCGAAAATCATGAAAGTGTGGCAGCATTTAAAGTGGCTGCGCTATTTGATTTACCAGGTAAAAAAGTGCTGAAAGCGGAATTGTCTAAATCCTTTGCCAAAGAAAATGACGCCCTCGCCTTTTTGAAATCCTGTGTAGGAGCTGAATTTAGTATTAAGGATTTGGAGACCAAGCCAGCTAAAAAGACCCCTGCGCCACCTTTTACGACGTCTACCCTCCAACAAGAAGCCTCTCGAAAATTAGGTTTTGCCGTGGCCACCACCATGTCCATCGCTCAAAAACTATATGAATCTGGTCGGATTTCCTACATGAGAACAGATTCTACCATGCTTTCGCAAGAAGCACGGGATAAGGCCAAAGCGGCCATTGAAACCGCTTATGGAAGTCAATTTCATCATGCCCGTCAGTTTAAAACAAAATCTGAGAGCGCGCAAGAAGCTCACGAAGCCATCCGGCCGACGGATTTTGAAACAAGTACCATTTCAGGAGATGCACGTGAAAAACGATTGTATGAATTAATTTGGAAGCGTGCGATCGCGTCTCAAATGGCTGATGCGAAAATCGAGCGCACGATTGCTCATATTAATATCAGTACGAACAAAGAGGTGCTTGTGGCAACTGGTGAGGTGATCGCATTTGAAGGATTTTTAAAGGCCTATTTGGAAGGAAAAGATGAGGAAGAAGAGGATGAAAATAAGGATATGTTGCCACCTCTTGCCATCGGGCAGGTATTGGATCTACATGAATTAAAGGCTCAGGAGCGTTTTACACGTCCTGCAGCACGATATACAGAGGCTAGTTTAGTGAAGGCTTTGGAAGAAAAGGGAATCGGTCGGCCTTCTACGTATGCACCTACCATTTCAACGATTATTAAACGCGCTTACGTAGTCAAAGAAGACCGGGATGGGCGTAGTCGAGAATTTCAGACTTGGATTTTAAGGGACAATGAAATTTCAGGGTCGAAAAACACGGAAATAGTCGGTACGGAAAAGGCTAAATTATTTCCGACGCATATTGGGACTTTGGTCACCGACTTTTTGGTTGAAAATTTTGTGGAAGTGGTGGATTATAAATTCACGGCCGACATGGAGGATGAGTTTGATAATGTCGCGAAAGGAAAATTAGAGTGGAAAATTTTGATGAAAAATTTCTATTCGAGTTTTCATCAGACCATCGAAGATAGCAAGTCGATCTCGCGTACTTCCGTAGGGGGTGGTCGAGAATTAGGTATTGATCCTGCCTCAGGCCGTAAAATTTCGGTTCGATTAGGGAAGTTTGGTCCATTTGTCCAATTAGGAGAATCGGGCGAAGAGGAAAAACCTGTTTTTGCGAATTTAACTAAATCGCAAAACGTGGCTTCTTTGCAATTTGAAGACGCATTGGCTTTATTAGCGCGTCCTAAACTACCGCGTGAAATAGGGATTCATGAAGATAAACCCGTGATTATTGGGGCTGGGAAATTAGGTCCATATATCAAGTTTGATGGGAAATTCACCAGCATCCCCGAGCCTTTTGATCCGTTTACCATGGATTTATCTGCGGCCTTAGAGGTGATGGATTCTGCATTAAAAGCTGCAGAGGCGGATGGATTGGGTTATTTTGAGGATCAATTGCTTGAGACAGGTAAAGGGCGTTTTGGGCCTTATATCAAACATCATGGGAAATATTATTCATTAGGGAAAACGGATCAATTGGGCAGCTTAACGAAAGAGCGTGCCATTGAAATTATCCTTGCGAAACGGAATATGGAGGCGAATAAATTCATTAAAGAATTTCCTGAAAATGATGCCGTTAAGATTGTAAATGGGATGTATGGGCCTTATATTCAAATCGGTAAACGCAATGTAAAAATCCCGAAAGGAACAGAACCTGCGGCATTAACGTTGGAAGAATGTTTAGCCTTAGGCGACGCCGCACCTGCACCGAAAAAAGCACGAAAAAAATAAATTGGATTAAACATGGGTCAAATCATTGACGGAAAAATGGTTGCAGAATCGATGAAAGCGTCGATTGCAGCTGAGGTAAACGAATTGGTATCCACTGGCAAACGGGCTCCTCATTTGGTGGCCATTTTGGTCGGAAATAATGGCGCTTCTGAAACCTATGTGGCGAATAAAGTAAAATCATGTGAAGAACTTGGTTTTGCTTCTACCCTCTTACGTTTTCCACCGAGCATTACTGAGGAGGAATTATTACAAGCCGTTCGGGATGTGAATGCAAATGAGGAAATGGATGGCTTAATCGTCCAATTGCCCTTACCTGATCATATTAATCCAGATAAAGTCATGGAAACCATCGACCCCTCGAAGGATGTCGATGGTTTTCATCCAATAAACATCGGTCGGATGGCGAAAGGTCTACCTGCGTACATTTCCGCAACCCCGCAAGGTGTTTTGGATTTGTTATCGTATTATAATATAGAAACAGCTGGTAAACACTGTGTAGTGGTGGGGCGTAGTCAAATCGTAGGTTTGCCCATGTCTATTCTCATGCAACGGAATCATCCTGTCGGGAATTGCACGGTGACTTTGACGCATTCTCGAACGAAGAATTTGGTTGAGATGTGCCAGCAAGCGGATATTTTAATCGCCGCCCTCGGAAAACCCGAATTTATTTCCTCTGCACATGTGAAACCCGGCGCGGTGATCATCGATGTGGGACTGACGCGTGTAGAAGACCCAAGCAAGAAATCAGGTTTTGCCTTAAAAGGAGATGTTTTGTTTGAGGATGTTGTTGAAAAATGTTCCTACATTACTCCTGTTCCGAAAGGTGTGGGACCCATGACCATTGTGTCTTTGATGAAAAACACGCTATTGTCGGCCAAAGGTCAAATTTATCCTAGATCTTAAGCTTGATACAAATAGCGGTGAAAAACGCCTAATGG
>JAURHT010000050.1 GCA_030833145.1 Aquirufa sp. | reverse complement strand
GATCAAAGTGACGATCAATACAGACAATTCCATTTTAGTAGAAGATAACGGTCGTGGTATTCCTACAGGAATGCACACGAAAGAGAAGCGTTCTGCTCTAGAGGTAGTAATGACGGTGCTTCACGCCGGTGGTAAATTCGATAAAGATACCTACAAGGTTTCTGGTGGTTTGCACGGAGTGGGGGTTTCTTGTGTGAATGCCTTATCGACTGATTTAAAAGTAACGGTGTATAGCCGTGATGGTAAAATTTACCAACAAGAATATAAAATCGGGGTTCCACAATACCCAGTAAAAGAGGTAGGAACAACAGATCGCACGGGTACATCGGTTTTATTTAAGCCAGATGAGACGATTTTCACGGTTACAGAATACAAATACGAAACAGTTGCGGGTCGTTTACGTGAATTATCTTTCTTGAATGCGGGTATCCGTATTCAATTAACGGATATGCGTGAATTAGATGAGAATGGCGTAGCGAAAACGGAAGAATTCTTCTCTGAAGGAGGTCTTCGCGAATTTGTTACTTTCTTGGATTCAACCCGTGAGCCATTGCTTTCTGAACCTATTTACATGGAAGGGGATAAGAATGGCGTACCCGTTCAAGTAGCGATGATGTACAATACATCTTATACGGAGAACGTGGTTTCGTATGTAAATAATATCAACACGATTGAAGGTGGTACGCACGTTGCTGGTTTCCGTGGTGCATTGACTCGTACGTTGAAAAACTACGCGGATAAGTCAGGTGCCTTAGATAAATTAAAGATTGATATCGCGGGGGATGACTTCCGTGAAGGTTTGACCGCGGTTATCTCTGTTAAAGTAGCTGAGCCTCAGTTTGAGGGCCAAACAAAAACCAAATTAGGTAACGGTGAGGTATCTGGAGCGGTTTCTGCAGCGATGTCTGATATGTTAGAGTCTTGGTTAGAAGAGCATCCGAAAGAGGCTCGTCAAATCGTTGCCAAAGTAATCTTAGCTGCTCAAGCGCGTCATGCTGCTCGTAAGGCACGTGAAATGGTTCAACGTAAGACAGTTTTAGGTTCAAACTCGTTGCCAGGTAAATTAGCCGATTGCTCGGATTCAGATCCAGAAACATGTGAAATCTACCTAGTCGAAGGGGACTCAGCGGGTGGTACAGCGAAACAAGGCCGTAACCGTGCATTCCAAGCGATCTTGCCTTTACGTGGTAAAATTTTGAACGTAGAGAAAGCACAAGAATACCGTATCTACGAAAACGAGGAAATCAAGAATATGATTACGGCGTTAGGCGTCTCTTTCGGAAAAGATGGAGATGAGCGTGCGTTGAATATGGATAAATTGCGTTATCACAAGGTGATCATCATGACCGATGCGGACGTTGACGGTAGTCACATTCGTACCTTGATTTTAACGTTCTTCTTCCGTTATATGCGTGAATTAGTAGATCGCGGATGTATTTACATCGCACAACCTCCGTTATACCAAGTGAAAAAGGGACAACAAGTGCGTTACGTTTGGACAGAAGATCAACGTACCCAAGCGATTCAAGAATTAGCCGGTGGTGGAAAAGAAGACAACGTAGGCGTACAACGTTATAAGGGTCTTGGAGAGATGAACGCGGAGCAATTGTGGGAAACGACAATGAACCCGGAATCTCGTACCTTGAAACAAGTGACAGTTGAATCTGCGATCGAAGCTGATTTGCTGTTCTCCATGCTAATGGGAGATGAAGTGGCACCACGTCGTGACTTCATTGAGAAGAATGCGAAATACGCTAAAGTAGACGTTTAGAATGAATTTTGATTTTAAGTCGTATCATTTGCGTGGCATTCACGCAGAGACGCTGGAGGAAAAGCAAAAGATCAATCAGGAATTGAAAGACTTTTACAATTCCTTAACAGAGGAGGACAAACGCTTGTTTAATTTAGAACTTCAGAAATTCTTGGCCACTGAAATGGGGCGTTTAGGTTCTGATTATCAAGCGATCAAAAATCAAGTTCCTACAGAATAATATGAGTGAATTAGATAAAATACTGAAACACGAAGAGTCAAAAGATTCCCTTGCCGGGAATCTTTTGTCATTACTTACGCCTACGAATTGGAAGATTAATTTGATGGCTCCGCGAGAGCAAAATCGAAAGGTAGACAAGTCGACCCAAAAGTCGAACGATACCATCGCGAAATCAAAGTTCATCTCGCGTGATTTGTCGTGGTTGAAGTTTGACGAGCGCGTTTTGGATCAGGCACGTGATACATCTAAGTCACTTTTTGATCGCTTAAAATTCTTAGCGATTACAGCCTCTAATTTGGATGAGTTCTTTACCATCCGAATGGGCTCATTGTATAATTACATCGATTTAGGGAAAGAAAGGACGGATTATTGCGGATTGCGTGAGGTGCCATTTAAGCAGGCTATCATTAACGATGCGCAGGAATTTACCCAGGAAAAGCACCGCCTTTTCATGGAGGAAATCTTGCCCTTATTTCCGGAAAACGGGCTTTTGTTAGCTTGTTTAGATGATTTAGACGAAGACGAAAAGGAAGAGGTAGCGACCTATTTCCAGCGGACGATTTACCCAATGCTAACACCAATGGTGTTTGATCACACGCATACGTTCCCTAGTTTGTTAGCGAAAACCTTGATCTTTGGGGTAGTGACGGTGGGACTTTCAGATAAGAAAAAGACGCGAAACGAGCGGGAGCAAAAGATCTCTTTTGTGCAGATTCCGTTGAATCTAAAACGTTTTTACGTGATTGAAAGAGAGGATAAAGTGTTGTTTATCCCGATTGAAGAGATTATTCGCCATCATTTGCAAGTCCTGTATCGTAATGTGGAAATTGAATCGACGACTTTATTCCGCATCACACGTAACGGGGATTTCGATTTAGTGGAGCACGAGGATTCGGATACGGATTTCGTGGATGAGGTGAAGAAGAAGATTAAGGACCGTCGTTTGGGTCGAGTGACGCGTGTGGAGGTGGAGAAATTCCATTCGGATTTCTTGTTGACAGAGATGTTAAAACGTTGGAATTTAGAGCGCTCGGATATATTTGTCAAGAATTCGATTTTGGATTTTACCTGTTTTTGGCAAATTCTAAAACACGCAGAATTTAAGACGCAAATGGCTGTAAATCCTGCGGTGGTTCCGGCTTTAGGTCTGAAATCAGTGGTGATTGATGATATTTTCGATACGATCAAACGCGGTGATATTTTACTGCATCATCCCTACAATAATTTTGAGCCTGTTATTCAATTATTAGAACAGGCGGCAGATGATCCTAAAGTCTTAGCGATTAAGATCACCTTGTATCGTATTTCTAAAAATTCTCGTATTTCGAGTGCTTTATTGCGCGCAGCGGAGCAAGGAAAACACGTTTCGGTCTTGTTTGAGGTGAAGGCGCGTTTCGATGAGGAGAACAATATTAAGGAGGCGACGAAATTGCAGAAAGCGGGTTGCTTCGTGATTTACGGTATTCCGGGATTGAAAACACACACGAAATTATTGCAAGTCATTCGTAATGAAGGCAATCACGTGGTCAGTTATGCCCACCTTTCCTCTGGGAATTACAACGAGGATACGGCTAAATTATATACAGATATTGGCCTTTTAACAACGGATACGAGGATTACCCAAGATATTTCAGAGTTCTTCAATGTAATTACAGGGCATTCCATGCCTACGCATTACGAGCATTTGATAACGGCGCCACGTGATATGCGGAACCGTTTGATCGAGATGATTGAGAATGAAGTGAAAAATCACAAAGAAGGTTTGCCAGCAGGTATTTGCTGGAAGATTAATTCTTTACAGGATTTGAAGACGATGGAAGCGCTTTATAAGGCTTCGCAAGCGGGTTTGCCCGTGCTATTGATTGTTCGTGGTATCTGCTGTATTCGTCCACAACGCAAAGGTTTGTCGGAAAATATCTTCATTAAATCCATAGTAGGAGAGTATTTAGAGCATACGCGTTTGTATTACTTCCATAATGCTGGTAATTCTAAAATATATGGTGGTAGCGCGGATGTGATGGTTCGAAGCTTTGACAGACGTATTGAATCCTTATTTGAATTAGTGAATACAAGAGCGAAGAATCTGGCTATTACCATTTTAGATTGGAATTTGCGGGATACCAAAAATTCGTACGAGATGCAGGAGAATGGGACGTACTGGAAAATTGAGAGTGAAGATCCGTTTGATATCCATACGAAATTTTACGAAATCAAAGACGAGGATTTGGTTGCCGAACTAGCATTTGATAAATTTACTGTTAGCCTAGAAACAAAACTAGAATCAAAATAGGCGAATTACACCAACAAACAACACATGGAAAGATTTACAGGATTGCTCGGTATCGTATTGATTTTGGGCGTATCATTTTTGATGTCGAATAACCGAAAAGCAATCAATTACCGGACGGTAGGCGTGGGTCTTTTAATGCAAGTGTTGTTAGCGGTGTTTATTTTAAAGACCGAGACAGGCCAAAACCTCTTCCAGTGGTTAGGTGATTCCATCAATACCTTATTAGGCCAAGCAGACAAAGGGGCACAATTCGTGTTTGGTTCGTTAGTGAATCGCGACTTGATGATCAAGGCCTTTGGACCAGGTAATGATTATATTTTCTTCTTTAAAGTTGTTCCTACGATCATTTTTGTGGCGGTTTTAGTGAATATGTTCTACCATTTAGGCATACTTCAGCGTGTGGTTTCCTTTATCGGAAAAGGCGTACACTGGTTAATGGGTGTGAGTGGGGCAGAGGCACTTTCAAATGTGGCATCCACGTTTGTAGGGCAGGTAGAGGCTCAGATTATGATCAAACCCTATCTGAAAAATATGACAAATTCGGAGTTGATGGCTTCGATGACGGGTTCATTTGCCTGCATCGCGGGTGGTGTGATGGCCGTTTATATCTCCTTAGGAGTTCCTGCAGCGTATTTATTAGCAGCTAGTTTAATGGCGGCTCCAGGAGCCTTAGTGATCTCGAAAATCATGTTCCCGGAAACCGAGAAGTCAGAGACTGAGGGAGAAGTGAAACTAGAATTATCAAAAACTCACGCGAATTTAGTCGATGCAATCGCGGCAGGTGCTAGTGAGGGTTTGAAAGTGGGCATGAATGTGATTGCGATGTTGATCGGTTTTATTGCGTTGATCGCATTAGTGGATTTAGGATTAGGACACATCGGCGCTTGGATTAACTATCCAGAATTATCGATGAACACGATTTTAGGAAAAGTATTCTCCGTGTTTGCTTTTGCGATGGGAGTTCCGGCACAGGATATCGAAGTGGCGGGTGCCTTGATGGGTAAGAAAATGGTGGTGAACGAATTCGTCGCTTATTTAGATATGGTTCATTTGAAAGCAACGTTAGATCCGAAAACAATTGCGATTACGAGCTTTGCTTTATGTGGTTTTGCGAACTTTTCATCGGTAGCTATCCAAATCGGGGGTATCGGCGAATTAGCTCCATCTCGTCGTTCCGATTTAGCAAAATTAGGCTTTAAAGCTTTGATTGCAGGTACATTGGCCTCTTATTTATCAGCAACATTAGCCGGCTTATTATTATAATATGCGCATTGATCCCGAAACCGTCGAGCGAATTAAGCAAACGGCTGCGGTAGCAGACGTGATTGGGGATTATGTAACGATTAAGAAAAAAGGCGCGAACTATTGGGCTTGCTGTCCTTTCCATGGAGAGAAAACGCCCTCTTTTTCTATTTCCCCAGCGAAGGGAATCTACAAATGTTTTGGTTGTGGTAAAGCCGGTGATTCCGTGCGTTTCATTATGGATATGGAAGGCCTGGGTTACGGAGAGGCTTTACGCCATTTGGCCAAAAAATACGGCATCGACATCCAAGAAGAGGAAATGACTGACGACCAGCTGGTTCGTCAGAATGAGCGCGAAAGTCTACTGATCATCCTCGAATACGCGAAAGAATACTTCAAAAAACAATTATACGATACAGACGAAGGGAAATCCATCGCCTTGCCTTATTTCAAGGAACGCGGTTTCTCTGACGCTACTCTTCAATCATTCGATTTAGGCTATAGCCCAGAAGCTTGGGATGCTTTCTTAAAAGCGGCCCTAAAACAGGGTTTTTCTCAGGAAATCATTGAAAAAGCGGGTTTAGTCACCCAAAAGAATGACGAAGGAAAGGTCTACGATCGTTTCCGTAACCGTGTTATCTTTCCGATTCACAATGTGTCGGGTAAGATTATTGCCTTTGGTGCTCGTATCCTACGAAACGACGCGAAGAACCAGGCGAAATACTTGAACTCTCCGGAAACGGAAGTCTACCACAAGTCAGCTACTTTATATGGTATCTCACAAGCGAAGAATGAGATCCGGGCTAAAGACGTTTGCTACTTAGTTGAGGGTTATACCGATGTTATTTCCTTGCACCAAGCAGGAATAAAAAACGTGGTGGCATCATCAGGAACTTCATTAACCATCGAGCAGATCAAGCTAATTGGTCGCTTTACTCAGCACGTTACCGTTCTTTACGATGGAGATTCTGCGGGTATCAAGGCTGCCTTGCGCGGAATGGACTTGATTTTAGAGGAAGGCTTGCAGGTGAATTTAGTCGTATTCCCGGAAGGGAATGACCCGGATTCCTTTGTGCGTAAGATCGGTTCTGAGGCATTTATTGACTACATCAAGAAGGAAGCGAAGGATGTGATCTCGTTCCAAGCGAATCTCTTTAAAGAAGAAGCAGGGGACGACCCTTTTAAGAAAGCGGAAATGATTAAGGAAATGGTGCAATCCATTTCAAAGATACCGGATGCCATTCAGCGCAGTCTTTTCATTCAAAAGACCGCGACGATGATGCGGATGGATGAGGATGTTCTTTTAGCGGAATTGAATAAGATTCAGCTGAAAAAGATGAAGGGCGCGAGCCAAGATCCTCAGCAAATTTCCGCACAGCAGTATGCGGAGGTGCGGCAATTGATTGAGCCCACATTTGCTGATGAGGACGAGACGACGCAAGTTCAGAATTTAGCCTATTATCAAGAATTAGAATGTGTACGGTTATTGATTAATTATGGGCATTTGGAAATCAATCCAGAAAAGGCTCCGGGTTTAACAGTCGTACATTATTTGATTGATGAATTAGAAGGTACGGTTTTCCAAACCCCTTTGTTTATTCGTATTCTCGACCTTTGCAAGCAAGAATTTGGAGCTCAGCGTGCTCCTAAACCTGATTTCTTCCTGCACCATACAGACGAAGAAATTCAATCTTTCTCGATTAATATCTCGTCTGAAAAGCATGCTTTGTCTTCTGAATGGAAAGACAAGCACGAGATTCGGGTGAATACCGATGAAGAATTGTTAGAGGATTTAGCCTATAAGAATGTATTGCGCCTTAGAAAAGTGTATAATGACCAACATTTGCAGGAGATCTTGAGCAAATTAGATTCATTGAACGCAGATGCATCAGAAATGGACGAAGTATTACTTGAATTCATCCGGTTGAAGGAAATTCAGAAAAATATTTCTCAGGAATTGGGTACTGTTATTGAAAAATAGGCTATTTTTGCCTTAGAATGAAGAAAATACTTGCCATAATGCTATTCTCTGTGCTGCTTTACCAAGCAGGCGGTTTCGCATTGCAGTATTTATCGGAGGGCAACACTGTTGCGATCGATCCGGAAACGGAAGAGACGGTAGTTGTTAAAATCCCTATCAATTTACCTTACCAAACGGACTGGGTATCCTCAGAAGAAGTAGAAGGTTCTGTTCGCCAAGGCGACGAATTCTACGAAATGAAGGAGCGCAAGGTGGAAAATGACACCTTGGTAACGGTCATGGTGAAAGACCGCAATGCCCGTGAGAATTTCTTTGATTTGGCGGAGCAAGTAAACGAACATTTAAGCGATGAGCCAGGTTCTACACCAGCCAAAACGAAATTAATCAATACCCTAGTGAAAGAATATTGTGCTCAGTCGTCTGGCTGGGTTCTTTATATTATGGAATGGCCTGCTTCAATCGATGCTCCCGCTCATCCTATTTTGTCTACTCAGGACATATCGTCTAATTTCTTCTCGCCCCCACGGCAAGCTTAATTTTTCTTTGATTCCCTTTTTTCCTAGGACAATTCTGTCCCGGGACATCGTGTATTATTTTAAAATTAAGCAAAATGAAAAATATTATTTTAGCACTCCTATGTGTGGGAGTATTTACGTCTAGTTCTTTAGGTCAAGGTTGTGTAGCAGTTCGTCATATGAGCTGTTCTGTGGGTACGGGCGCAAACTCGAATTCGATGATGCATCCGGGTCAATGGCAAGTTTCAGTAGGTTTTAGAAGTCTACATTCCTACAAACATTATATAGGGGCAGATTACCAACCAGCACGTGAAGCGGCAGGAACGAACGTAATCAATGACCAGCAAGGTTTTGATTTAGGGGTAACTTATTCGGTAACGGATCGACTTTCTGTAGCATTTAACCTGCCTTTGAGCTTCAATTACAGAAGTTCGATGTATGAGCATTATGGTAATGCGGTGGCGGGTAATCCGGCTCAAAAGCGTTTTGGGACTATGGCTAACGGAATTGGAGATGCACGTTTGACAGCTTCTTACTGGGTATTAGATCCTTTGAAACATATGAAAGGTAATTTTTCAGTTGGCTTAGGCCTGAAATTGCCTACTGGAGATTGGAACGTGCAAGATGAATTTCATCGCCGTAAATCAGATGGATCTGATTATACGATTACCAAAGCGGTGGATCAATCCATTCAATTAGGCGATGGTGGTGTGGGTATCAACTTAGAAATTCAAGGGTATCAACAACTCTTCAATCGTACCTCTTTATACTACAATGGGTTCTATATGTCCAATCCTAAAAATGTAAATAGTGCCTCTAACGTTGCGCCAGACAAAGCCGTAACAGATGAAATGGTGCACTATATGTCGGTTTCAGATCAGTATGCAGGTCGATTAGGTTTGAACTATGCTTTGGCTCCCAAAGCAGGTATTGGTGCAACCTTGGGGGCACGTATTGAAGGTGTTCCAGCGTATGATTTAATTGGGGATTCAGATGGTTTCCGTCGTCCAGGTTATATTTTCTCGATTGAACCAGGCATCAGCTACTCTAGTGCAAAGAATACTCTTTTTGTTTCTTTGCCCATCGCTACACAACGTAATCGTATTAAAAGTGCAAATGACTGGGTGACTGGAAAACATGGAGATGCAGCCTTTGCAGACTACTTTATTTCCGCTACGGTAACACACCGTTTTTAAATTCCAGTAGTATGAGAAAGGTTGTAGTACTACTTCTTTGTTTAGTAGGTTTCGTCGAATTAAAGGCACAAATGCCTCATGACGCTATTTATATGAACAAAAAATTAGCTTGTGGTGCCTTGATCTATGGAAATAGCTCTTGGACAAATTATTGGGAAAATGGATTGAAACGGGATAATCCCAATATTGGCCGATTAACGACTCAATCGGCTACGGCAATGATTGCCTATGGAATTACTCGGGACATCAATGTGATGGCAATGATTCCTTATGTGAAAACAGATGCGAGCCAAGGCAATTTAATGGGACAGGAAGGTTTTCAAGATGCCTCTGTGTTTGTAAAGTCAAAAACGAAGGCTTATCATGGCATTACGGCCCATGGTGTGGTGGGATTCAGTATCCCGGTGACGAATTATGTGCCAGATTTTATGCCTATGTCGATTGGATTAGGGGCAAAAACGCTCGTTGTCCGCGGAATGCTTTCTTATGCTTTACCCAATCATTTATATGTTAATTCTTCGATTGCTTATCAAGCTAGAAGTCAGGTGAAAGCTGATCGTGATGCCTATTTAGCGGGTTCTAAGTTGTACCAAACCAATCAGGTTGCTGTTCCGGATGCCTTTGATGCTGCTCTTCGTTTGGGCTATCTAAAAAAAGATAATCAACTGGAGGTATTTGCTGAACATTTTTCGTGTACAAAAGGGGATGATATTCGTCGGAATGATATGCCTTTTTTGACGAATGATATGACGATGACTACGGTGGGAATGTATGGAAAATACCAACCTAAGTCCATTGGGGTGAATGCGCGCGTTGCCTATGTAGTCGATGGCCAAAATGTGGGTCAAAGTACGACCATTTCCATTGGTTTATTATACCTTTTTAAAGTCAAATAAGATGAGATATATGTTATGTTTATGGATACTACTGGGTTTAGTATCCTGCGATAAATCGGTCTCTGAATCGATTATCGAACCCTATTCTCCAGCTAAAGTCGATGATCCAGCTGGTAATTGGAAAACGTTTGTATTAACTAATCCTACAGAAGTGGTAGTGCCTGCCTTAAATTCGGATGCCGATTATAAGAAAGAAGTGGATTCATTGAAGGCCATCGAGATCACGGCCTCTCAAAAAGCAGCGGTACTCTATTGGGGTGCAGGTTCGGTTTTACGTTGGAATGAAATTGCTAGGGAATTAGCGGCAAGGTATAATATTCCCCCAGCAGCGAATGCTGCGGGTGTTTATCCGGTGCCTGATGCAGCGAATCCTTTGGCAGATCCAAAATTCCCTTTTGCAAATCCGCCTTATACAGCAAGGGCTTTAGCCTACCTAAGTGTAGCACAATACGATGCTTTAGTGAGTGCCTGGAAATATAAATACCAGTACAATCGCCCGGCACCATCCGTTATGGATGCTTCCATTAAACCCTTGCTGCCAGTTTCTACTTTGCCAGCCTATCCTTCTGAAGATGCGGTGGTGGCACAAGCGAGTTATGTGATTTTATTAGCGATGTTCCCAGGTGAGGGGCCCTTCCTAGCGGCTAAGTTAGCAGAAGCGAAAAACGCACTGATTTGGGCAAAAACGAATGTGAATTCCGATGTGACTGCTGGGGCTAATTTAGGTGCCGCAGTGGCTGCAAAGGTAATGGCAAGAGCCAAAACAGATGGAATGAGTGCGGCAAATAACCAAGCAATTGTACCAGATTTGATTGCACATGCAAAATCACTTGGATTTACAACCGTTTGGGCGAGTCAAGAATTACCTGCTCGACCACCCATGTTGCCTAATTATGGTGCCGTGAAAACATGGAATTTTGACCGAGCTACCTTAGAATCAATTCGTCCTACAATTCCTTATTTGCCAGGTTCCGAGGCTTTTAATAAAGATTTAGCAGAATTGCAGACAATAAGCAAAACCCAAACAAGGGATCAAGCTGCTATTGCAAATTACTGGGCAGATGGTCCAGGTTCTTATACGCCACCAGGGCACTGGCATCGCTATGCTTGTGAGGCTGGGGTAGAAGCGAAATACTCTGAAGTTCGAATGGCGCGTATGTTAGCGTATGTAGGGACGGCTTTAATGGACGCTGGTGTAGCCTGTTGGGAAACAAAGTACTTCTATTATAGTCCTCGCCCACAGCAGTTCGATTTGAAGACCTCTGTTGGACTGCCTAATTTCCCTAGTTATACCTCTGGGCACTCTACCTTCTCATTCGCTGCTGCGACCGTATTAGCATCCTTATTCCCGGATAGAGCCAATACTTTTATGGCGAATGCGCAACAAGCATCTGATTCTCGGGTTTACGGTTTGATTCACTTCCGAGTGGATTGTTCGATGGGTGGTAAACACGGAAAGGCCATAGGAGCATTTGCTGTTCAAAAAGCGAACGCGGATGGGGCCAATTAATTGACTAAGGTCATTTTTTGATTTATTCTCAATAAATATTTTTACACTATGGTAACAATTAGCAAAACACGCCTTCAAGCGCTCTTAACTGCAGCTTGGTTTAATCGCGCGATGATCGCGGTGGTGTATATTTGGTTTGGATTCTTGAAAGTGTTAGGAACTTCTCCCGCAGAAGGATTAGTGACGAAGCTTTTTAATATCACGTTAGAGCCCTTTATGGGTATTCAGACGTTCCTATTGATTTTAGGGATAGGTGAGTGTGCAATCGGAATGTTATGGTTGTCTCCTCGTTTGACTAAAGTTGCTTTCTGGGTGATGATTGCCCACTTATTTACAACCTTTTTACCAGTATTGTTTCTGGTTGAAGATACGTGGCAATCTTTTTTTGCTTTAACATTAACAGGTCAATACATTATCAAAAATGTGGTGTTGCTATCCGCGGCTTGGTTTGTTTATGTTTTGAGTAAAGAATAGGTTCAGCGCTAGTGAATGCAAAATAAAAAGGCCTCTACTAGTAGAGGCCTTTTTGTTGATCGTTTTAAAGGTCAAGTTACTCACCTGGAGCTAATTGTCTTTCGGTAACGTACATTTTTTGAATTTTGCCATTCACGATATTAGCATCAAAGTATCTGTTTACTTTCGTTTCTTTTCCATCAACGGTATGTGTTACCGTGCCAGAAGAAGTTACCCAATCGCTTACTTTGCCATTTTTATCTGTTAAGGTGCTAGCCATGGCAAAGTTTAATTGCCACTTTGGGTTCATTTCTGTAAAATATTTAGCCATAAATTGAATATAGGCATCACCAGAGGTAAGTACCTCGCCACCAGGAATGTAAATTTGTAAACTATCTGGCGATTCTAAACTACGAAGGGTAGCTGTATCACGATCATTGAGCGCTTTGATGTAATTTTCGAAGATAGCAACATGGGCTGTATCTCCTCCATAAAGAGCTGTTCTTCCCACACCACCAGCCATATCAAATCCGATAGGATGATTTTCGTTTTTAGAACTTTGTTCCTTACATGCCATAAATGAGGCAGAGGCTAATAAGAGTACAATGAATTTTTTCATAGTAGTAAATGGGTTTAAAGGGTGATATTATTGATTATAGACCTAAAATCTTTTTATTAAACTCTTCGTCTGCTCCGGTTCCTGCGAAATCATCGAAGACCTTTTCGGTTGCTTTGATGATGTGGCTCGCGATGAACGGCGCACCCTCCGTAGCTCCTTGAACAGGATCTTTGATACAGCATTCCCATTCTAACACTGCCCATCCATCGTATCCGTATTGGGTTAATTTAGAGAAGATGCTTTTGAAATCGACTTGTCCGTCGCCCAAAGAGCGGAAACGGCCTGCGCGGTTAATCCAAGATTGGTAACCACCGTATACTCCTTGCTTACCTGTTGGATTAAACTCAGCGTCTTTTACGTGGAACATCTTGATGCGCTCGTGGTAGAAGTCGATGTATTGTTTGTAGTCCAAAGCCTGTAACACAAAGTGCGATGGATCGTACAATAAATTCGCG
>JAURHT010000067.1 GCA_030833145.1 Aquirufa sp. | reverse complement strand
TCAATTGCTTGAGAGGCTTGTACCCAGAGCCGGAGTCGAACCGGCACGGGCTTGCACCCACGGGTGTTTGAGACCAGCGCGTCTACCAATTCCGCCATCTGGGCAATTCAAAATTGCAATGCAAAACTAGGCTAAATCATTTGCTTTCGCAAATATGCTCTTGATAAATTCTTTATTATTCGTAGCGTAAAGCCTCTACAGGATCCATTTTCGATGCTTTGAAAGCTGGATAAATTCCTGAAAATAAGCCCACTATAATACAAATAACAATTCCTGTCATCA
Organism: Aquirufa sp.; assembly: GCA_030833145.1. The sequence continues at coordinate 10,734 of JAURHT010000067.1, read as the reverse complement.
TCCACAACCAAGGAATAATAAAGCTGGCTGCTCCTGAGCTAATGGCCTGAGCAATTAAGTTACCAATTGGAATCGCTAAAATAATCCCTCCTATTCCTCCTAGTAAACAAATGACAATGGCTTCAATTAAGAATTGTTGTAAAATACGACCAGGAGTCGCTCCTAATGATTTACGAATACCAATTTCACGTGTACGCTCACTCACAGAAACCATCATAATATTCATTAATGCGATAGCTGCACCTAAAAGAGTAATAAAGCCAATCACGAATCCCCCAATTCGCAAGGAACCAGTGATGCTTTCAAAGCTTTTAGCGATGGAATCCGAGCGATCTATACTAAAAGAATCTTCCATTCCAATTGGGTCCATTCTAACTTTTCGCATTGCGCCGCGTGCCTCTTCCATAAAATCATCCAGATTAGTAATCTTGGAGGAGGAAGTAGTGATATCAAACGTAAGATTACGACCAACAGCCATTTTTCGACCTGTTTCAAGGGGAACCATGATAACGCGATCATCTCCGCCCCCCATCATATTTCCCTTCTTATCTAAAACCCCTATTACCTTCAATTTGATCCCTGAAACAATAATTTCTGTTCCTATCGGGCTTTCTTTTTCATACAATTGGTCAATGACATCGACACCTAGAATACACACGTTAATGGCATTCAATTGTTCGTTAGGAGAAAAATTACGGCCCGCTCCTACTTTATAGCCTTTTAGCTCCATAAAATTTTCGTCGATTCCTAACACACGCGTATTGGGATTCGTTTTCTTAGAAGCATATTTTGCGATGGCGTTGTTGTTTACATTCGTCTTAAGGGAAACTTTACCTTTGGCAGTAAATAAATATTTATAGTGACTTGCCTGACGGTAATCAATGTTTTTAAAGCGTTTTTCTTTTTGGCCCTCACGTCTCACTTGCATAGTTGGGCGGTTACGTATATCGAATGAGTTTGCTCCTAAGCCAGAAAATGAATTATCTACTGAACTTTGAATACCATCAATAGCCGTTAATATGCCTACTAATGAGGTAATTCCCAAAGAAATAATAAGCGCAGTCAGTACCGTTCTGAGCAAATTTCCCTTGATGGAGCGCAAACCCTCTAAAACATTTTCTTTTACATTCATAAAACTCTTTAACTAAGCCGGATAATTCCGGCGACTCATTGACTATGCCGAAGGCGACTAAGGCACGCAGTGACGACTATCGCAACGCGATTGCAAGTTATCCCCTTTTTCACAGCATTAAAAACCAATGAAACAGGCTTTTAATCCGTTAGTCCTTTTTTTGACCTAATTAATTCAATCCTCCCCCTTTCTTAATCGCGAACTATTTGATAATTTAGTGTAAAATTATGTCAGTGGAAGAAAATCAAAATAACGCACCTGTTTATAACGACGATAGTATTCGTTCCCTAGATTGGAAAGAACATATTCGGCTTCGTCCGGGTATGTATATTGGTAAATTAGGCGATGGTTCATCGGTGGATGATGGTATCTATGTTCTTGTCAAAGAAATCATGGACAACTCGATTGATGAGCATATGATGGGAAATGGGAAGTCCATTGACGTAAAAATTTCTGATCATAAGGTAGAAGTGCGTGATTATGGTCGTGGTATTCCTTTAGGGAAGGTGATTGATTGCGTTTCTAAAATTAATACCGGCGGAAAATACGATTCAGGTGCTTTCCAAAAATCCGTAGGTTTGAACGGTGTGGGTACGAAGGCCACGAATGCCCTCTCTAATTACTTTAAAGTACAATCCTACCGCGATGGTCAAACCAAGTGGGCGGAGTTTTGCAAGGGTGAGCTAACAGCTGAATCACCTGGTATTGAATCTTCGAATGCGAAGAGTGGAACACACGTTCAGTTTGAGCCAGATAATACCATCTTTAAGAATTACCATTTCATCCCGCAATATTTGGATTCCTTATTTTGGAATTATGCCTACTTGAATGCGGGATTGACCATAAATTTTAATGGAGAGAAATATTTTTCCCAAAATGGACTTTTCGACTTACTATCTAAAAAGACGAACGCGGAGGAAAATCGTTATCCGATAATTCATTTAAAGGGGAACGACATAGAGTTAGCCATTACGCACAATAATCAATACGGAGAGGAATATTATTCCTTTGTAAATGGTCAAAATACGACTCAAGGTGGAACGCATTTAGCGGCCTTTAGAGAAGCAATTGTTAGAACGGTGCGCGAGTTCTTTAAAAAGGATTTTGATCCATCTGATGTACGTGCGAGTATCGTAGGTGCCATTGCTATTCGTGTTCAAGAACCTGTTTTTGAATCCCAAACAAAGACAAAATTAGGTAGCACCACTATTTCACCTGATTCAAACTCTACTTCGATCCGTACGTTTGTAGGAGATTTTGTAAAGACTGAGTTAGATAATTATTTACACCAAAATCCAGCTTCAGCAGACGCTTTATTAAAGCGAATTTTGCAATCAGAGCGCGAGCGCAAGGATATTGCAGGTATTAAGAAATTAGCGAATGAGCGCGCGAAGAAAGCGAACCTACATAATAAGAAATTAAGAGATTGCCGTGTGCACTTATCCGACGAAAAATCAGAGACGCGTCACGACACTACTTTGTTTATTACCGAGGGTGATTCGGCATCAGGAAGTATCACTAAATCACGCGATGTGCAATTGCAGGCTGTATTTAGTTTACGAGGTAAACCACTAAACAGTTTTGGCCTAACGAAAAAGATTGTATACGAAAATGAGGAATTTAATCTATTGCAGCACGCATTAGATATTGAAGATACCTTAGATAATCTACGTTACAATAAGATTGTCATTGCGACCGATGCCGATGTGGATGGAATGCACATTCGCTTGCTTATTTTAACGTTCTTCTTACAATTCTTTCCAGATTTAGTGAGAAATGGTCACCTGTATATCTTAGAGACTCCCCTTTTTAGGGTTCGAAATAAGAAAGAAACGCGTTATTGCTACTCTGATGAAGAACGTCGAAATGCGATTGAAGCTTTAGGTCCTAAACCTGAGATTACGCGTTTTAAGGGTCTAGGGGAAATTTCTCCTGAGGAATTCGGGAACTTTATTGGCGAGGATATTAAGTTAGAACCAGTGATTCTCGAAAAGGATTTCACTATCCCTCAGCTGTTAACGTATTACATGGGTAAGAATACACCAGAGCGCCAAAAATTCATTATTGATAACTTGATTATCGAAAAGGATTTAGAAGAGGTGCTTTTGGCCTAATCAAAAATTCAATTCTAGGAGTTGCTTCAGTTCTTTTAAGGCTTTAGCAGCTCCTTTTTTTTCTGCCTGCACTATTCCAGCCTGTATAATCTCTTCAGCTCTTTCATCTTTATTTGCTGATAATAAAGCATTTGCATAGGTGTAGTAAGTGGCTACATAATCAGGAAATTTTGAAACGATCATTTCGAACTGCTTAAAAGATTCTTCAAGGGCACCTTCCTTCTGGTATTCAATAGCTAACAAATAATGGTTAAACGGATCCGTTGGATCTTGATTAATCTCATTTTTAATAAATTCTTTGCGATCCATTTTGCTAAATTAAAAACAAATTAGTATGCTTGCATAACAATTTAATCTGCCATGAAAATACTAGTCTGTATATCCTGTGTCCCAGACACTACCTCAAAAATAACAATAGATCCATCAACCTCCCAAATAAGTAGCCAGGGATTAACATTTATCGTAGGTCCCTATGATGATTACGCGCTTTCTCGAGCTATTGAACTAAAGGAAAGCAACGGTGCCGAAGTGATTGTTTTACACGTAGGTGGAGCAGATTCAGAAGCGCTTATACGTAAATGTTTAGCCTTAGGGGCAGATTCAGCTGTTCGTATCGATGGTAATCCAACTACCTCTGCACAAATTGCTAGTGCCATTGTATCCTATGTGAAACAAAATCCAATGGATTTAATTTTAATGGGAAAAGAGTCTATCGATTATAACTCTGGAATTGTACATGGTTTAGTGGCCGGTGCGTTAGGTTATACTCACTTTAACCCAGTAATGCATTTGGATATGGCGGGTGATGGCTTGAAATTAGAAGTAGAAATGGATGGAGGTAAAATGGATGTATCGTGTCCCCTACCTGCCGTTTTAGGATGTCAAGAACCTATAGCTGAATGGAAAATACCATCGATGCGAGGTATCATGACTGCTCGAACCAAAGAAATTGCCGTTTTACCTTTCGATACTTCAAGTCAAATTCAGATTCTAAAAGCTGATATCGCAGAAACAGCTCGCAAAAACAAGATGATTAATGCAGAAGATGCGGAGCAATTAATCGATTTATTAAGAACAGAAACAAACGTATTATAAGATGAAAAAGGTAGCTATCATTGCCCAAACAAAAGAAGGTCAACTTTCAGATGCTTCTAAATCGTTAATTTCATTTGTATCTTCATTTAATCCAGAGTCTATTTTACTTTTGGCTATAGGAGATGTGAAATTTAGTACTGTTTCCGCTTCTAAGTCAATAGATGTCATTCAATTATCCGAAGGATTATGGATAGATTCAGCTAGTATTCAACCCTTAACTCAAGCTGTCGACGGTTATTCTGTTTTAGGTGTTAAATCAATTCAAGTTGACAATTTACTAAGTTTATTAGCGGCAAGTTCATCTCAAGAATTGATTTCAGGGATTCAACAAATGTCCTTTACAGGTGGAAAATTTTCGATTACTAAATCAATCTTTTCTGGAAAGGCATCTTTGTCATTAACATCTGAAACTTCTGCCTATTTTAGTTTAAATCGTAATTTCGATTTCAGTGCTAATCATGCCTATGGAGAACAATCAATTAATTCAGTTTCCACTTTAACTAGCGCTGCCGGTAGCAAAGCTTCTATTCTAGCCTTGAAACCTATTACTGGATCAATTCCATTGCCAGATGCGGCTTTAGTCGTAGGTGCTGGTCGTGGTCTAAAAGATCCAGGTAATTGGACAATAGTAGAGGATTTAGCCAAAGCCTTAGGGGCTGCAACTGCCTGTTCAAAACCAGTATCTGATTTAAATTGGCGACCTCACCACGAACACGTTGGTCAAACAGGTGTGAAGATTTCGCCTAATTTATATATTGCATGCGGAATTTCTGGAGCTATCCAGCATTTAGCAGGTGTCAATGGTTCTCGCATCGTTGTTGTCATTAATAATGATCCTGAGGCTCCTTTCTTTAAACATGCAGACTACGGAATTGTTGGGGATGTAAATGATATCCTTCCAAGACTAACAAAAAAGCTTCAAACGCATTAAAATTAGCGGTCTAATTGGTACATTTGTGTTTTAATATAGGCCTTTGAAAGAGTTTGTTCCTTTGCGTATTTTATCAGTCAACCCTAGTTCTGTAGGAGCTAGTTCTTACATCTTATTGTTAGAGGCAGATAACTCACAGGCTTTGCGCTTTCCAATTGTGATAGGAAGTCAAGAGGCACAATCTATTTCGGTTTATTTAGAGCATATTCAAACGAGTAGACCGCTAACACATGATTTGTGTGTTAATCTACTTTCCTACTCCAATGTTTCGCTACAAAAAGTCTTAATTACCGATTTTAAGGATGGTATATTTTATGCCAATTTGGAGATATCTAAGGAGGGAGAAATCTTTCAAGTAGATGCTAGACCATCGGATTCTATTGCCCTGGCCATTCGTTTATCCATACCCATATTCATTTCTGAAAAACTTTTAAATGATATCTGTATACCCGAGGAGGAGTTTATGGATGAATTAGAAGATGAATTTGATGTACTGGATAAATCACCAGTTCTTCGCTCCAAGGCTGAATTAGAAGGATTATTAAATAAGGCATTACAGGAAGAAAACTACGAGGAAGCGGCAAAATTAAGAGATGAAATTGAAAAATTATAAATATGAAATATTCTAAAAGTCGTCCGCAGTCAACCCAATTAACTTTGGTGATTTCAATGGCGAGTTTGGCCTTTATTCTTGCCTTATTCTTTCAACTATTTGTGAGCGTAAAGTCCTGGGGGGATGAGATTAAATCACAAATGAAAGTTTACGTTTATTTAAGCGATTCTTTACAAACAAGTGATTTAGCATCGACCATTACGTACTTTAAAACACGCCCCTATTTAGGCCAAAAAGAGTTGAAACCAGAATTAGAATTTAAGTCAAAAGTCCAGATTGCTACTGAATTTTTAAAGTCTTCACAAGAAGATTACCAAACACTTTTAGGTGAAGAAAATCCGTTTAAAAACTGTTTGATTTTGGGAATCAAAGAGGAATATAAAAACGAAGCATCCTTTAAAAAGATAGTCGCTGAGATTCAAGCAAGACCAGATGTGTATGAAGTTACGTATCCGAATACCTTTGTTGGGTCACTTTTAGGTAAGATTAAAGCAGTGGGTTATGTAGGTATAATCTTAATTATCCTTTTAGTATTGTTTGTCTATGTTCAACTAGCGAACAATATTCGCTTGCATATTCACGGCAACCGTGTATTGATTAAGACAATGCAGTTATTAGGGAGCACTAATGGGTTTATCCAAAAGCCCTACCTATTGAACGCTTTATTAGTGGGTTTCTTAGGTGGGTTGATAGGTTTCATTTTGGCTGATGGAGCCTTTTATTACTTTTCTACATCGATCCCTGAAATTTCAACTTTGTTTTTTGAAGTGAATAATCAAATTCAGCTGGCACTAGTCTGTGTAGGTTTTTGCACCTTATTCAGTTTAATTGCTTCTTTCTTTTCTATTTCAAAGTATCTAAAAATTCAACATACAAACCTATTTTAATATGAGTCAATCAAATATGCCGTTAGGTGCCAAAGACATTAAAATTCTCTTACTAGGTATTGGAATTATGTTGACAGGTTTTTATGTGATGACCTTAGATAAGGAGGAATTTGGTTTTGGCTTTTTAGGTTTAACCCTAGGTCCTATTCTCGTTTTAGTGGGAATCATCATTCCTGTTTTCTCTTTATTTAAGTGGAAGCGGTAATGTCAGAGATTCTTAAAACAATCATATTAGGATTAGTTGAGGGTTTAACGGAATTCTTGCCTGTTTCTTCAACGGCACATTTAATTGTTTCTGAAAATTTATTGGGGATTGAAAATTCAAAGTTCCTTAATTTCTTTACGGTCTTTGTTCAGTTAGGAGCTATTGCTGCTGTGCCATTTCTTTATTTTAAGCGTTTATTTGCTTCTGGTCTGTCCATTTACTATACCATTATTGCTTCTTTCATTCCTGCCGTTATTCTAGGAGTTCTTTTGGATGATTTCTTAGAAGCGCTATTTCAAGGCTATTGGTTTATTGCAGGTTCCTGGATTTTAGGTGGATTACTGTTGATTCGAATTGATCAGTGGCTACCTGCAAAATCAGATTCAATTGAAATTCAATCAATTTCCTATTTGAAAGCCTTTAAAATTGGCTTATTTCAATGCATAGCCATGATTCCTGGGGTTTCCCGTTCTGGTGCTACTATTGTAGGAGGTCGAGTATTAGGCCTTAGTCATTCGGCAGCTGTGGAATATTCTTTTTTACTGGGGATTCCTACCATTTTAGGAGCATGTGCAAAAAAACTATTGGATTATCGAAATGATTTTGATGTCTTATTTACCCAAGAACATATTCAGTTTTTGAGTATTGGTACCGTGATTAGTTTCATTGTAGCCCTACTAACTATCAAATGGATGGTTGGTTTTGTTAAACAACATGGATTCGCCTTGTTCGGCTACTACCGCATTGTTGTAGGTCTTTTATTATGTCTGTACCTGTGGATGAATTAACGGAAGTTCAAGATAAATTTTATGTGATTAATAAGCCTAGAGAATGGTCTTCTTTCGATGTTGTGAAGAAGATTCGTAATCTTGGTCGGTTTAAAAAGATTGGTCATGCTGGGACATTAGATCCATTAGCAACCGGTATATTAATCATGTGCGTAGGGAAATACACAAAGAAGATCGATTATTTCCAATCCTTACCTAAAACGTATACTGGAAAATTGGTTTTGGGCAAAACGACGCCTTCCATTGATTTAGAAACCGAGTTCGATGGTGATTATCCAATTGAGCATATCGATGCGAGTTTATTAGAAGAGGTGCGTTCTTCATTCATGGGACATATTCAACAGGTACCTCCTATTTACTCTGCAATCAAATTAAATGGACAACGCTTATTTACTCATGCCAGAAATGGGGTGAATGCGGAGGATTTAGAAATTAAAATTAGAGAGGTAGATGTGTATCGAATGGACATTGATACATCCCGTTTTCCAGAAATTAGTTTTGAGATTGAATGTAGTAAGGGAACTTACATTCGTAGCATTGTACGTGATTTTGGCATAAAATGTCAATCAGGAGCCTATATGAGTGAATTAGTTCGAACAAAAATTGGTGATTGGGGTTTAGATAAGGCACAAGAGGTGGCCAATTTTAATAGCGATTTACATGAAGTGCTTTTATAGTTTTGATACAGTTACCATAAATTCTCCTACTGCCGTTACCATCGGCATGTTTGATGGTTTGCATTTAGGTCATCTGAATGTTATTCATGGTTGTTTAAACGCAGCTAAAGAGAGTAGCCTTACAACGTGTGTTATTACTTTTTCTAATCATCCTGCCGATCATTTCACCGGTAAACGAAATGAGCTTTTAATGCCAATGCAAGAAAAAATAGCAGCATTTGAAGCAATGGGTGTTGATTATTTAGTGATTCTTCCTTTTAATTCCTATTTAGTGGAGTTACCAGCTACTCAATTTATTCAAGAGCACCTCATAAAACGAATTAAAGCGACTAAGGTGATATTGGGCTATGATAACCATTTTGGTAAAAATAGAGAAGGCTCCATTTCTTTTATAACGGAACATTTTTCTGCTCAGTTAGAAGCTATTTCGATTGATGTAGCCAAAGTCGACGAAGTAATCGTTAGTTCTTCTCAGATTAAGAAATTCCTATCTGAAGGAGAAGTTAAAAGGGCTAATGCCATGTTAGGTCATCTTTTTTCGATTGCGGGTGTCGTCATTCATGGGAATCAAAATGGCCGAAAAATAGGATTTCCTACTGCGAACATGTCGTTGAATGCAGATAATAAATTTATACCACAGTTAGGTGTGTATTTAACAGAGGTGCATGTTCAGGCGGGGACCTTTTATGGATTAACGAATATGGGCTACCGTCCTACCTTGAATAAGGATGAAGGCATTCACATCGAAACGCATATTTTGGGATTTGAAGGCGATATCTATGGACAAGGTATCGAAATTCGATTTATAGAGAAAATTAGATCAGAGAAGCGATTTGATTCCTTCGAAGAACTAAAGAATCAAATCGCTGCCGATTTAGCTTGGGCTAAATTGTACCTAGCATAAATTCATATAACTGCCTAAAAAGACTATTTCGTCTCCTCTTTTCGTTAATAATTCCTGAATTTTTTGATCTAATTTATTGCCCTCAATATCAATAAAGAACCAAAATTTGAATTCATTGGTGTCTTTCTGAGGTCTAGACTCTATTTTTAATAAGTTGATCCCCCTCGATTCAAAGTCTTGTAAAAGAGACAATAAGGCACCTGGCTTATCATCATTCTTTAATTTAACCGCTAAACTTGTTTTGTCCTTATCGGTTTTCTTTAAATTTTCTACTTTGGAAATAATGAAGAAACGCGTTTGATTCGCATCGTTATCTTGAATATTATCAAATAAGATGGGTAAAGAATAAATCTTAGCAGCGATATGCGAACACAAAGCAGCTCCATCTTCTTCTTCTACAGCTAATTTTGCGGCACGTGAGGTAGAATCGACTTGGACGAAGAAATCTTCTTCCTGGCCTGAGAAATAGTCATTTAAGAAGCCTTTACATTGCTGAAAAGCGATGTCTTTCGAATAGATTCTTTTAATACCTTGAATTCCATTGTGTTTAGAGGCCAAACAAAAATTAACGGGAATGATGATTTCAGAAATAACGTATAGATTTTTCTCATTTAAGAGATCCATCGTTTCCTTTACCATCCCTTCCTGATTATTCTCAATGGGTACTACACCATATTTAGCTCGCCCAGTTTCAACAGACTCAAAAACTGACTTGATGGAAGGTAAGGAGATGTAATCAGCCACAGCGCCAAAACGATTCTCCGCCGCTTGATGGGTAAAGCTTCCTTCCGGCCCTAAATAACAAATGATTTCAGGTAGTTCTAAATTACGCGACACACCAAATATCTCCAAAAATATAGCCTCAATGGCCTCTTTCCTTAATTTACCTGTGTACTGGCTCGCTAAACGATCGATGATTTCCTTTTCCCGATCTGGATGGTAAATTACCGCATTAGATTCGCGTTTTAATTTACCAATCTCCTCTACAAATTCCATTCGGTTAACAAGTAACGAAAGAATGGAATCATCTATTTGATCTATTTTGCCTCTTAATTCAGGTATATTCATGCGTAATATTGTGCTAATTAGCTCAATTTACGAATTTTAGCAGATTTAAGGAAGGGAAATAAAAAAAGGATTTGAATAAATCCTTTTTAGTAATGCAAAATTGCAAAGTGTGATTCCGTTTGGATTCGAACCAAAGACCTACTGCTTAGAAGGCAGTTGCTCTATCCAACTGAGCTACGGAACCTTAATCAAAATAAAAAGTCAATTTATAATTGGTGATAAACACGTCCTCATAAATTGACTTTTGTCGGGGTGGCAGGATTCGAACCTACGACCTCTTGGTCCCAAACCAAGCGCGATACCGGGCTACGCTACACCCC
>JAURHT010000107.1 GCA_030833145.1 Aquirufa sp. | reverse complement strand
TCGAAGATAAATGATAGGACGGTGGGTAACCATTGACAGAATTCGGCTTATCGGTTTATTTTCTCTATTTCTTTGTTTGAAATGAATGCAAAATAGTTTAATTTTGCAGACTATTTATAAACCCGGGGGACGAGATCCCTCACAAACCCATATATAATGGCTGTTAAAATCAGATTAGCGCGTCGCGGACGCAAAAAGTTAGCTATGTTCGATGTAGTAGTTGCGGATGCTCGTGCACCACGTGACGGACGTTTTGTTGAAAAAATTGGAACATACAATCCTAACACCAACCCAGCAACTGTCGTTTTAAACGAGAAACAAGCAATCCAATGGGTATTAAACGGTGCTCAACCAACTGACACAGTTCGTGCTATCCTTTCACACAAAGGAATTATGTATGCGAAACACTTACAAGTAGGTGTGAACAAAGGTGCCATCACGCAAGAACAAGCAGATGCTAAGTTTGAGGCTTGGAAAGCAGAGAAAGAAGTATCTATTCAAACGAAAGCAACTACTTTACAACAGTCTAAAGCGAAGTCTAAAGCGGCTCGTTTAGAAGCTGAAGCTAAAGTATCTAGCGCTCGTGCTGAAAATATTGCTGCAAAAAACAAAGTAGCCGAAGAGGCTTTAGTGGCTAGCGTAGTAGAAGCTATCAACGAGGCGGAAGAAGAAGCTACAGGTGTAGAAGTTGACGAAGTAGTAGCTGAGGCTCCTGCTGCAGTTGAAGAAGCGCCAGCAGTTGAAGAAGAAGTAGTAGCAGAAGAAGCTCCTGCAGTAGAAGCAGCGGAGGAAGCTCCAGCAGCGGAGGAAGCTCCAGCAGCTGAAGAAGCAGCAGAAGAGGCTCCAGCAGCTGAATAATTTTTGATTTCATGTAGAATCATACAAATTTGTTCTCAAGTTTGTATGATTTTTTTTTGTACCTATGGCAAAGACTGAATATTTTGAATTAGGAACCCTATCTAAACCGCATGGTTTGAAAGGAGCGTTTCACCTTTATTTAGATGTAGATGATCCGTATGAATATGAAGATTTAGATGCAATTTTTCTTCAGCAAGGAAATGAAATGGTTCCTTATTTCGTGGAAGATATCCAAATTCGGGATAATTTGAATTTAATTACTTTGGAAGGGGTTAACTCCTTAGATGCCACGAAGGATTTAGTAGGCCTAAAGGTATTTTTACCTCTTTCTGCTTTGCCTAAATTAAAAGACGATCAGTTTTATTACCATGAGGTAATCGGTTATCAAGTAGTAGATAAAAACTTAGGTGACTTAGGTACGGTGAAGGAAATTTATAGTACCGGTGCACAGGATGTAGTGGTGATGATTTACCAAAACCACGAAGTTCTTATCCCCTTAATCGATGCCATTATCCCTAAAGTGGATAAAAAGAACCAAATCGTGCACAGTATATTGCCTGATGGACTATTAGAAGTTTATACACAAGAAGATGCGGATTGATATCATTTCAGTAGTTCCGGCGTTAATGAACAGCTTTTTTGAGCATTCTATCTGTGCGCGCGCCGCAAAGGCGGGGCTTGTTGAGGTTGTGTTTCACGATTTACACGACTTTTCTGAGAAAAAGCACAAACAAGTAGATGATTATCCGTTTGGTGGTGGGGCAGGTATGGTGTTGGCTGTGGAACCTTTGTCGAAATGTATTGAATTCTTAAAATCTGAACGTGAATATAACGAGATTATCTATTTTAGTCCGGATGGCATTGTCTTAAAGCAAGGTTTAGTGAATCAATTAAGCTTAGGAGAAAACCTGTTATTTATCTGTGGTCACTACAAAGGAATCGACGAACGTATACGAGAGAAGTATGTAACGAAGGAGATTTCCGTTGGCGATTATGTATTGTCTGGTGGTGAATTAGCGGCAGCCGTAACTGCTGATGCTATTATACGTTTGATTCCAGGGGCGATAGGGGATGAAAGCTCCGCATTAACTGATTCATTTCAAGATGGATTATTAGCTCCTCCAGTTTATACCCGTCCAGCTAGTTTTGATGGAATGGACGTTCCTGAAGTATTATTATCAGGTCACGAAAAGAAGATTGAGGAATGGCGTCACGAGCAAGCTGTTTTGCGAACGCAGACCAGAAGACCAGATTTATTAGATTAACATGAACAAAAAGGAATCCATATCGCTGGTGACGATGTTAGCGCTTGGAGGCCTATATCTTATTTGGGGTAGCACCTTTCTGAGTGTTCGGATCCTGTTAGAATTTCTTCCCCCTTTAGTCATCTCCTTTTCGAGAAATTTAGTCGCTGGTTTATTGTTTTTAGCGTGGTCAATACTAGGAGGACATTGGCAAAAATTGTCGCTTCAGCATTGGAGAGTGCATCTATTAGCTGGTGTTCTATTAATTACCTTAGGCAATGGATTTATGGCATTAGCTGGTCAAACCATACCCTCCGGATTATCTTCCGTTTTTATGGCCGTAGGGCCGCTTTTATTGATTATTTTCTTTTGGATTTCAGGTCGAAAGCCTACTAATCGAAAGCTGTTAGGTACCTTAATTGGTTTTGTGGGAATTATCTTGTTAGCTTCTCAAAAGAATTTAGCGATTCCGGGAAAGGAAATTGACTTTTACCGAGGAATGGGCTTTTTATTAATTGCGGTCGTTGCTTGGAATTTAGGCGTCTTTTACATTCAGTTTATGAAAGCCAATACCTATCATTTTACGCAGGTTTGCGGGATTCAGATGACGACTGGTGGACTCATATTGCTTGGTATAGGTTTATTTCGAGGTGACGCGCAATCTGTTATTGTTTCAGAATTGCCTTTAAAAGCAATCTATGTATTTATCTATTTAGCGTTGATTGGTTCGATGGTAGGTTTTGGATTATTTGGTTATTTATCCAAAGCCCTAGATGCCACGTTGGTCTCCACTTATACTTATGTAAATCCAATTATTGCGTTGTTTTTGGGTAATATTATTCTTGGTGAGTCTTTAAGTAGTATATTGTTGTTTGCAAGTAGTTTGATATTATCAGCTGTCTTGTTAATTACTACTGAAAAGACCTTATCTAAATGAAAAAGTTAGTCCTCATTCTTCTTTTTGCCTCACCGATTATGGCACAAGATTTCCTTCCTCTATATCCTACAGGTATTCCTAATTCAAAGCCTGTAGCGAATAAGCAAAAAGCAACAAAAGGAGCTGATGGTATCGAGCGCATTTCAGATGTGACTGTTCCTACCTATCGTTTTTTTCCTGCTCCTGGTTCTACTAAACCGACAAGTTGCGTGGTGATTTGTCCAGGTGGCGGGTACCGCATTTTAGCCTCATCACATGAAGGATATGATATCGCGGCTAAATTCAATGAAATAGGAGTCTCGGCTTTGGTATTGTATTATCGCTTGCCAGCTGATTCTGCGCAAGTCGAGAAAAAATACGCACCTTTACAAGATGCTCAATCTGCGATTGCCTTAGTTCGCACAAATGCAACGAAATGGAACGTGGATCCTGCCAAAGTAGGTATCATGGGTTTCTCTGCAGGTGGGCATTTAGCTGCTACGGCGTCTACCCATTTCAATAAAGACTTTACTGGTATACATATCGGGGCTAACCTTAGACCAGATTTTTCTATTTTATTATATCCAGTCATCTCTGTACGTTCCTTTGGACATGGAGGTTCTTCTCAAAATCTACTTGGAAAGAATCCCACAGAGGAAGAATTGGTTTTATTCTCAAACGAGGAACAAGTAAATGCCCAAACACCAAAAGCGTTTATTGTGCATGCTGCCGATGATAATGCAGTCCCTTTGAAAAACTCGTTACTTTATGCAGAGAAATTAACGGCGAATAAAGTTCCCGTTGATTTGCATGTTTACGCAAAAGGTGGTCACGGTTTTGGACTAAACAATAAAACCACAAGTGGAGACTTGTGGTTCGATCGTTTAATTACTTGGATGAAAGCAAATCAATTGCTCTGAGTTTTCTTCATGACAAAGTAGAATGGAATACCTAATAGCACAATTCCTAAACCAATGGAAGAGGAGAGTGTTTTCACCCACAATAGGTTTCCAGCGATTCCTACTAATAATAGTAAGTAGCCACTGAAAAGCAATTTTTGCAAAAGAGGCAGTTCGTTCTGCATGATTCTTGTTTTAAAAACAGACGCTACCGTTAGGAAGTAAAATATCAAGATAGCAAATACCGTAAAGTCTAATAGCGCCCCATAAGATCCTGAGAAGCATAACAAGATGGCCCAAATCCCTTGAATTCCTAAAGAATACACAGGTACATCTTTATCGTTTGTTTCTGCCGCTTTCTTAAAGAATAAACGGTCGTTTGCCATTGCTTGGAATAAACGTCCTCCTGCTAAGATGATTCCATTGTTACATCCAAACGTAGAGATCATAATAAACACCGCCATAACTAGAGCACCGATACCGCCTAAAACGGTCTCTAAAGCGGCTGCTCCAAGACGATCCTGAGTGGCAAACATAATCCCGCGCGCATAACTATTGATACCATCTGATTCTCCTTGTAAAGGTAAAATGCTCAGGTAGGCCATATTTGTTAGTAAATACAATAGGCATACGAGCGCAGATCCATAGACTAAACCTTTCGCAATTGTCTTCTTAGGGTCTTCAAAATCTGCACTCGCAAAAGTGACATTATTCCAAGCTGAAGATGAGAATAAAGGCCCAATCATGGCTACCCCGAACAATGAAGCTAATTCCCATCCCCCGATGGAATGAGATGTATTAGTCGTAGCATCAATGGTAAATGGCTTAGCAAAAAATCCTTCAAAGTGAATCCAATCATTTTGAACCCCTACATACAATCCAATAATGATAAGGATGACGATGGCTCCGATTTTGGTAATGGTAAAGATATTTTGAACCAAAGAGGCAAATTGTACACCTCTACTATTAATATAGGTCAGAAGCGCGATGAGTGTTGCCGCCAAAATTTGTTGCGTTGTAATATAATCACCTACTAATGGTGTATCGTTTAGAATTCCAGGAAAAATGAAACCTGCATATCGAGCAAAGGCAACAGCTACCGCTGCTATAGTTCCTGTTTGAATCACTAAGAAGGTAGTCCAGCCAAAAAGAAAGCCTATTAACGAATTATAGGATTCTTTTAAATAGATATACTGACCTCCCGTTTTAGGAAAAACAGAACTTAGTTTACCGTAGGCAAAAGCACCAGTTATAGTTAGAAATGCGGTTAATAACCAGGTTCCAATCCAATAAATAGGGGAGCCCACCGATCTAGCCACTTCTGAACTTACGAGGAAGATACCTGAGCCTATCATCGATCCCATCACTAACATAGAGGCATCGAGGGTGTTTAATTTTTTATTCATAGAGGTGTTTATTGATTAAATACAATTCCTGATTTACATCAGAAATTCAAAGAAACGATTAAAATTTCTGATTTGAAGGATGTCATTTCAACTTTTTTTGATTGTAAACGTTTCCGTAAACGTTTACGGAAAAAAATTAAATATTTTCTTTGATTTTTTATACAATTATCTTCTATATTCCCTGTGTAGTATATGTCAAATTATAATACATATCACTATTGTACAATTTTAGATCGATTTATGAAGAAGTCCATTAATGAAGTTGAAGTTTGGGATAAATTCAGAGCAGGGGATCAGGAGGCGTTTTCCGTTTTGTATTCACATTTTGTCCAGCCGCTATATACGTATTGTATGGGTATCACAAGTGATAAGGACTTAATCAAGGATTGTCTTCATGATCTATTCGTTGAAATTTGGAAGAATCATGCTAGTCTTGGCCCTACTACTAGTGTAAAGTTTTATTTGATGGCTTCGATCAAACGTAAAATTGTACGCTCTTTAGAAACACAATTAAAGAATTTGAATCACCATGATGCTTATCAATACCAGTTTATGGAGGATATGCCGTCCCCTGAAAGACAATTAGTTATGGTGGAAGAAGAAAAGATATCGCATATTTCTATGTATCAGAGCCTTAATAAGTTAAGCAAGCGCCAAAGGGAGGCAATCACCTTAAAGTATTTTGAGAATATGGATACGGATCAAATTTCAGAACAGATGAATATCAATCCTCAATCAGTTTATAATTTGTTATTCGGTGCTTTACGTGTGATGAAAGAACAGATGACGATGAAAGCCTATGCTTGTTAATATTGAATAATTATAAGAAATATTTGAGTAAATCGTATAGTTTTGTTGCTTTTCGGAATAAGAAATCTTAATAAGATTGACATGTTATCGAAAAGAATGAGCTGGATAAAGAGATTAAAAATAGTAAATAAGTACCCAATTAAACCCTTAAGACTATCCCAACAAGAATGCAAAGCCTTGTGGGAAAGGATCCAAATGACTTTGCAAACAACTTAATTTCAATTAACCTATGAGAAAAAAATTACTTTCCAAGGTGCTCCTTAGCGGTATAATGCTGTTATTGAGTATTCAAATTTTTGCCCAAGATCGGACGGTCTCAGGTAAAGTAACGTCATCTGACGATGGTTCTGGTATTCCTGGA
>JAURHT010000161.1 GCA_030833145.1 Aquirufa sp. | reverse complement strand
CTTATCAGCCACAAATGTGCAATCCGATATTTCGTATTCTAGGTTATTTGCATCCACTGCCTCTTCCATCTTATCCATCGACATTCCTTTCAAATTAGGAACTTTAATGGTCTCGCCGTGGTGCGTGCTCCAAGGTAAATAGACGAAAAAGAAACCAAAGAAGAGTACTAAAAACAACGTTACTAAGATAGCAACGTGCAGGTAGAAGTCCTTTTTTGATTTAGTTGAAATGATAGCCATGGAATAATTAGTCTATTATACTGCAATTTACTAAATCTTATTAAAGCATAAAGCATAAAGCACAAAGAATAAAGTCAATACTACAGTAGTATCGCCTAACATTTGAATTAAACATCAAAAAAGGGGCTTGTGCCCCCATTTTGAAATTATCTCTACTCTATACTCTCCACTCTTATTAAGTCTAGCGTCTAGTACTTAAACACCTTATCACCCGCCATTACCTCTTGCGTTTTTTCGTCAAAAGTAACGCGTTGTCCCGTGCGGTAAGCTGCATTAGACATGATGGTTGCGATCGAGTGTTGGTAACCTGCTTCGATAGGAGCGTTAGGCGTTTTACGAGAACGAACACATTCCATCCAGTTTTTCACGTGGTTGAATGTAAGGATATCTCCACCTGTATCTGCATCCGTCGCTACTTTAGCCCCTTCGATTTTCATCGTTGGTAATAAGTTCGCTTGAAGGCCCATTGCTTTTGCTTCCCGCTCACGGAGACCTCCGTTAGGCGAGATGGTATTGGTATCAAGGTTTAATTCACCCCCGTTTGAGTAGTAAATTTCTTTTGTTCCACCCGCTGAATTAGAGAAGCGTGACGTGAATTGAACTTGGAATCCTTTGTTTCCTTGGCCATAATCAAATACTACTGTCATGGTATCCGCATTGACACGACCGTCATTCCATTGGTAGATTCCACCGTTCGCGACAACAGAGTTCGGGTGTTTTAAGCCTGAGAACCAGTGTACTGTGTCGATTTGATGTGACATCCATTGTCCTGGGATTCCTGATGAATACGGCCAGAATAGGCGGTATTCTAAGTATTTACGTGGATCAAATTTGTCCGCTGGGCGGTTCATTAAGAAACGTTTCCAGTCGATATCAGATTCTTTTAATATGCTTGTTAATTCTGGGCGTCTCCAGCGACCTGGTTGATTGACGTTCCACATTAACTCCACCATTTTGATATCACCAAATTTACCCGACTTGATAAATTCTTCTGCCGCCCAATAGTTTTCACCAGAACGACGTTGAGAACCAATTTGAACGATTTTTCCAGAGTCTTTAACCGCCTTTAATACTGCGCGGTTATCTTCCATCGTTTCGGCTAATGGCTTTTCCGTATAGGTATCGCAACCTGCTTTTACGGCTTCAATCGTATGCAAAGCATGTTGGAAGTCTGCTGTGGAGATAAATACGGCATCGATGCCTTTCGCAGAATACAATTCCTCATTGTTTCTGTAAGTTTGGATAGATCCGCCTAATTCTTTTTCTAAAAAGGCTTTTCCTTCATCTCTGCGGCGATTCCAAAGATCTGATAGCGCGACCATTTCGAAGTTCATTCCTTTAGCTAAAGCCTTAAAAGGTGGTACGTGAGAGGCACGGTGACGATCGGAGAAACCCACGCAAGCCACGCGAACGCGGTCGTTTGCGCCAAGAATCTTGCTGTACGATTTTGGGCTAAAAGCTAAAGTACCTAGAGAAGCTAGGGCACCTTTGTGTAAAAATTCTCTTCTTTCCATAGGTAAGTTTATTTAATTTCTCTGATTTTGATGTTTTTATAGAATACGGAATCCCCGTGCTCTTGGAAAAGGATTGGGCCAGAATCTTGAGATCCAAAACCATCCCATACTTTATGCTTGCTATGCGCAACTAGCACTTTGAAAATATTGCTCTTGCGTTCGTATTCCACTACTTTGAAACCATTCAACCAGTGTTGAACGATGTTGTTTGGATACACAATGATGCGTCCTTGGTTCCATTCGCCTATTTTCTTTTGGAAACGGCCATCGATTTTATTCGATGGAATGATGTCATATAAACTCGCTAAAGTACGGTTTCCTACGGTTCCTAGCTTCGCATCTGGATGTTTAGCATCATCTAAAACTTGGTACTCTAAACCAATCGCTGACATTCCTGAATTATACGATTCGTTTACGAAATATTTCACCCCTGAATTAGCGCCTTCTGTTAATTTGAAATCAAACGTTAATTCGAATGCGGAGAACTTGTCATTCGTTAAGATATCACCGCCATTGCCTGATTCTTTGCCGCCTGAGCTATTCACGTGAAGCGTACCGTCTTCAACCGTCCAAACTGAAGGAGGAGCCGTCGTCTTAAATGCTGAGCGGAAGCCAGTTAAGTCTTTACCGTTGAATAATAAACGGAAACCTTGTGCTTGCTCCAAAGGAGATACATTGTTTAGCGTATAATTTTCTACAACAACTCTATTGTCCAAAGGACGAGGTTGCATGTCCTTTCCTGTTTGGATGCGGATGTTTTTCCACATTACCTGCATGCCTGGTTTCATATCTGCATAGATCGCGTGCACTTGGAAAGCAATAAAGCCTTTAGCCGTCATATCATCCACTAAATAAGTCACAGGATAGTCGTTAATCCAGGTGCGGATCGTGCTTCCGATAGCTTCGATGCGGTAATGGTTCCAAACATCCCCTAATTTAAAGGCCTTCTTAGCCTCTGGTTTTAGTTCGTTTTGGGCTAACCAACCACGGCGAGATTCATCATAAATACCACCTGACCAACCTCTGGTAGAGGGGTCGATTTCAGCTTGGTAACCGTGAACGCGTCCATTTTGGTATTCAGGAATAGATAAACTTCTGAATTGAACTCCAGAATTCATTTTGTTGTCTACTTTGACATCGAACTCCAGGATAAAATCGCCGTATTCTTGTTCTGTTGCCATGAACGAGTTAGGTGTGTTCGCTACGGTGGTGCCCACCATCACGCCATCCTTTACTTCATATTTAGCTTGTCCATTAAGTTGCTTGAAACCTTTAAAGGTTTTTCCGTCGAATAGGTTGGTCCATTTTTGAGCCTGAACTTGCAGCGATCCAATCACTAAAAACAAGCTTAAAAAGGGTATAATCAATTTTTTCATAGGTTTTTTTGTTTTCTTAACAAGGCTATTGTCTTCGAAATTTACTCATTAATCTCAAAATAATTTAGTTTTTTTAGGGGGTAATAGCAGGTCAGGAAAATAGTCACGCATCAAAAGCGTTTTTAACGGGTATTCTATTATTTTTGTAGATTAATAATCAATTACTATGCAAAAACAGACCAAAGCTATTCGTATACAAGCGGAAAGATCTCAAAACAGAGAGCATTCGGTGCCTTTATACTTGACTTCTAGCTTCACTTTTGAAGATGCGGAACAAGGAAGAGCGATTTTCGCGGACGAAATGGCGGGCAATATCTATTCTCGCTATATGAATCCTAATGTGGATGAGTTTGTGGAGAAGATGAATATGCTGGAGAATGCGGAGGATGGAATTGCTTTTTCTACGGGAATGGCAGCGATTTTTGCTTCGATGGCTGGGCTTCTAAAAGCGGGCGATCACGTGGTTGCTTCAAATGCCTTATTTGGTTCTTGTATTCAGATTTTGACTAAGATTACCGCGAAATGGGGTATCGAATGCACCTTCGTTCCGGGTGCCGATATCAATGCTTGGAAAGCGGCTATTCAACCTAATACGAAGTTTTTATTCTGTGAATCCCCATCTAATCCAGGTTTAGAGCTGATAGATTTGAAAGAATTAGCAGCTTTGAAAGAGGGGAAAGACTTGATTTTAGCGGTAGATAACTGTTTTGCGACACCTATTCTGCAAACGCCTTTGGACTTAGGTGCGGATTTAGTGATTCACTCGGCGACAAAATATATTGATGGCCAAGGCCGTGTGTTAGGCGGTGTTATTTGTGGAAAGAAAGTTTATATCGATGAGATTCGCTTCTTTGCGCGCCATACAGGCCCATCGATGTCTCCATTTAATGCGTGGGTGTTGTCTAAGAGTTTG
>JAURHT010000096.1 GCA_030833145.1 Aquirufa sp. | reverse complement strand
AAATTCTTGCTTGATCCAGTTGGTGCCGTTTTTACCTGTTCCTGTAACTTCAGGTAATTTCTTGATTAATTTTCCGCTTATTTCTAAAGCCATTGTAAAATTATTTTGAGTTCTCTAATTGTTGGCAAGTAAGTAAATAATTGGTAATTTTACTAACCGTTTTTGGCGATGTGGTGAAATTGGTAGACACGCTACCTTGAGGTGGTAGTGCCGTTAAGGTTTGGGAGTTCGAATCTCCCCATCGTCACTTAATTTTTTGTTTAATCTGTAAATCATGTTGAAGATGAAACCTTACAGTGTATTGCTTTACTATAACTATACTCCTATTCCGAATCCGGAAGAGTACCGTGTAAAACACCACCTTTTTTGTATTGAGAATAACCTTTTGGGACGTGTAATCGTCGCAGCAGAGGGTTTGAATGGAACCGTTTCTGGTTTAAAAGCAGATTGCGATGCTTACATGAAATGGCTAGAAAATGACCCCATTTTTGCTGGATCAGATTTTGACTTCAAAATTGATTATCACGAAGCGCATACATTCAACAAATTACACGTTCGCGTAAAAAACGAAATCGTTCACTCTGATTTAGGGGTTGATCCTCGCGTTAGAACAGGCAAGCATCTGAAGCCGAAAGAATTCAAGCAATTATTGAAAAATGACCCGGATGTCGTATTGGTCGATATGCGTTCGAATTACGAACACGAATTAGGTCGTTTCAAAGGCGCCTACACGTTTGATATGGAGAATCTGCGCGATTTACCTGATCATGTACAGGAAATTGAGCATTTGAAAAACAAAAAGGTCATTACCTATTGTACAGGTGGGATTAAGTGTGAAAAAGCATCTGCCTATCTCATTGAAAAAGGATTTACGGATGTGTATCAATTGCACGGAGGTATCATTAAATATGGTCTAGAAGAAGGTGGTGAGGATTTTGATGGTTCTTGTTATGTATTTGATAATCGCGTAGCTACGGCAGTGAATTCGGTGAATCCGGAGATTGTATCTGAATGCCATGTTTGTCATACGAAATCTGATCACATGGTGAATTGTGCGAATCCGGAATGCAATGAGCATTTGGCTATTTGCCCATCCTGTCTTAAAGAGATGGAAGGCGCCTGCTCTCCTGAATGTAAAGAACACCCTCGTAAGCGGCCTTACAATGAGAAAGGGTATTATTCCAAAAACTCAGTGGGATATTCTCCTGAATTAGGGTTCAAGTCCTTTAAACGGACAGAGAAAATAGAAAAACAAAAAAAGGCTCAGTTATGAGCCTTTTTTATTTCTTGGATATGGTATTCCTGGATGAGAGCTGGAGTCTCGGGACTTAGTGTAAAATATACTTTTGCACTTCCTTTTTCCCCATCGATCCGAAAGGTGCCTCTCAGGTTATTTTCAGGTTCAATCTCTTGAATGGACCGAATGGTCCCAATTTTTCCAAAGATAGCCTTTGCTTCAGCTGATAACTTTTCGGGGAAATAATCGAGGAAGAAATTTTCGGCAAAAATCCCCGCTTCAGTCGCGTTCTTCCATTCAGGCAATAGGCGAACTAGTTCGGATTGTCTTTGCTTTAAAATAGCAGATGCCGGTAATTTTCGTGGATTCAGCTTAGTTGAAGAAATTAGGGAATCGAGCACTTTAAGGTTGATAAAACTCGCTGGTGCATAGGTCACGTTCGCGAAAGAGATGATGCCTAAATCATAATCTGGATAAATGCGCCAATTACTTCCAAAACCAGGTAATCCTCCTGAATGTCCCACAGAGCGTCTTCCTTGATCATCTTGCAAGAAACTTAAACCATAGCCATACGAAGTAAAGGAACTGCCGATTCGACCGTTTGGATACGTATATTTGGGATTAAACCCGCTGATATTCCAAGGGAATTGCATTTCTCGTAGGGAGCTACGTTTAAGTGGCCCTTTTTCTGTTTCATCTCGCTCTGGCCAGGCAGATAAGTGCAAAGCCGTGTATTTGCTGAAATCTTCCAAAGTAGTGATCAATCCTCCCATCGCACCATAGGCTCCATCGTGCTCCATGGGTTGTTTTACCCATTTATTATCTAACCAACGATACCCATAGGCTAATTTGTTTGCCGGAACTTCAGTGTATTCCCAATAGGTATTATTCATTCCTAAGGGCTTGAAAATGTGTTCTTGGATGTAAGATTGGTAGCTTTGACCACTTACGTTTTTGATGATTAAACCTAACATCGCAAATCCCATATTGGAGTATTCATAGCTCACACCTGGGTTTGTGGAGAAGGTAATTCCTTTTTTGATCATTGCCTTAAAGGTGTCATCTGAAATGCCTAATTGGCGATCTCCCCAAGGATTATCTTCTGGAAATCCAGCCGCATGGGTTAATAAATGGCGAATGGTGATAACTGGGGCATCTTTTGTCAGAGATTGAGTCGACTGTAATTCTGGAATGTAATTGGCTGCCGGATCATCTAAGCGTAATTTCCCCGCATCTCTCAGCTGAAGAATGGCCATGCTGGCAAAGCTTTTGGACATCGAAGCAATGCGAAAATCAATCGTCATGTCGGCCTTTATGCCGTTCTCGATTTGAGCAAGACCTAGTGCATTGGAATGAATTAACTGGCCTTTGTATACGATTCCGTAGACAAGCCCAGGCATTTTAGAAAGGCTGGCTTGTTGTTTAAATAAGGAGTCAAGCGTCGGAATGAACGAACGAATCTTTTCTTCATTCGTTTGAGCGCTAACACTGAAAGTCGCCGCAAGGAGGCAGAATAGGAGTTTTTTCATCGTTTCTTTTTGGCTAAATTCTCCTGAACTCTAAATAAGGTAATCTCTTTAATGAGTTCCAAAGGCATAGGCGAATGATACGGAAACTTAATCGCTCCTTTTGAACCCTCGTAGGGAGCTAATTCTTGTACAAAATTCTTAATCCCGCTAGGGGTTGGATAAAAACCTAAATGGTTATTCCAGGCCGCAAAGTGGATTAAATTACCATTTAACTTGAAGGTGGGCATCCCGTAAGACATCGTTTCTTCGGTTTCCTCCGGTACGACCGAGCGAATGGCATCACGTACTTCAATTAAAATTTTCTGAGTGGCCTCCGGAAAGGTCAAAATGTATTCTTCCATGAATATTTGGCTAATTGTCTGTGTCTAGCAAATAAAAATAACGGGAATGCAAAAGCAAAACCTATTAAAACGGTTGCCAACAAATAAAGGTACAAGTATTTGATTTTAATGCGTAATCCTTCTACCAGTATAAAAAAAGTTCCTGTGATAGCTCCTGTCCAAAAGTCACAACTTAAACTTTTAGCGTAAGGGTTAGCTGTCCAAGTGCTTTGGACAAAATCAATGACATCAAATTTTCCGTTGTTCAGCATCATTCCCTCATATACGTAATAAAAGGTAATACTCCCGCCTATAAGGGAAAGAACTAAATAGAGATAGTGTGCATTTTTCATAGAATTGATTTTATGGTGATATTTCGGCCGCGCATTTCGATGCGATCCCCTACTCTTTTGCCTTTTAATTCCAATCCAAGTGGTGATTCAATTGAAATGGCGTAAATAGAATCGAGTTTGCCGTATCCGATGGATATAAAATAGGTTTCTTGATCTGTCTCTACAAGGCTACCCTCGGTAATGACCACAGATGCTGGCAAATCCGCTATTCTGTCTAATTTGGCAATAGAATTAAGGGTATTATCTACCAAAGCACTTAACTTATCCATCTCTCTTTGCATCATTTCGCGACCGGTTTCAAATTTATCGCCGGCACTACTTTTGGTATCTGAATCGCGGGATTCTTTGGCCAATAGATACTCTCTACGAGCTTCTTCCAACGTATTTTCCAAAATGGAACGCAGATTTGCCTGTATTTGAGACTTGGTGCTTTTCATGAATGACTTATTACATTGGAAAATTATCAATAAATTTGCGCATGACCTATTTCTCTCCCACTGACTTAATCATAAATCCGGATGGAAGTTCCTATCATTTGAACTTACGGCCTGATCAAATTCCGGATACCCTTATTTTGGTGGGTGATCCAGAGCGTGTTCCCACTGTTTCTGCCTTTTTCGATGAAGTCACTGAAATCGTTCATAAAAGGGAATTCGTGACTCATTTAGGCATTTTAAGGGGTAAAAAGATTGGTGTTTTATCCAGTGGCATAGGCGCGGATAATGTGGAGATTGTGATGAATGAATTAGATGCTTTGGTCAATGTTGATTTTCAAACGCGTCTGGAGAAAACCGAAAAAAGATCCTTGCGTCTCATCCGAATAGGTACATCAGGAAGTATTCAAGCGCATATCCCAGTGGATTCGATTTTGATTTCGACTGCTGCGATTGGATTTGATAATTTAGCCCTATTTTACGGTTTTGAATCTACAATGTCGATTTCTGAAGATGTTTTAACCACTTGGACTAAAGCAATTGATTATCCATTGCCTCTATATGCAGCCAAAGCTAGTGCTTCACTATGCGCGCAATTTGCGCCGTTGAAGGCGTATAATGGAATTACTTTAACTGCCCCAGGATTTTACGCTCCACAAGGTCGTACGATTCGAATGCATTCGATAAGACCCGATTTTTTAGAAAAAGTCGCTGCTGCTAAGTTAGGTGAACAAGAAATTACCAATATCGAAATGGAAACTGCTGCCTATTACGCTTTTGGGGGCGCTATGGGGCACGAAATGATTTCATTGAATGCTATTTTAGCGAATCGCATCACGAATGAGTTTTCGAAAGACCCAGAAGGCCAAATTAGGTCTTTGATTGAGAAAGCTATAGCATTAATCGCATAACGTAATCATCCATTACGTAGCCATTGCCTATGTCTAGGATCATTTCACGGTCTTTAATGAAACCTTTCTTTAGGTAAAATTCTACCGCGGAGTTATGTTTGTTGACGTTTAAATAGATGGATGAGAGTCCCATCAATCGAGCTTGATGACTAATCTGTTCAATAATGAAACTTCCAGCACCTTTTTGTTTAACGGATGGACGTAAATAGAGTTTATGCAATTTTCCGTCCGTATCGCTAGTCTTTTCAAAAGCACAATAGCCGATCGCCGCACCATCCATTTCTAACAGGGAGAACAAGTGAATTTGCGAGCTAATTAATTCTGTATTGTACATCATCGGAATCATGTACAAAGTCTGCTCCTCCGTTAAAATATGGCCGTAGGTGGGTCTCCAGGCTTCTTCTGCAATTTCTTGAATGAGGGGAACGTTTTCGAGCGTCGCTTTGCGTAAAATCATAGCCAAAATTTGTAAATTGCAGTCAAATTAGCAACATATGAAGCCACTTATTCTCATCGCAAACGACGATTCAATCTATTCCAAAGGTATCCGCGTTCTTACGGAAATCATGTCCGAAATGGGCGAAGTCGTAGTAGTGGCTCCTGATACGCATCAATCGGGAATGGGGCATGCGATTACCTTAGGAGAACCGTTGCGCGTGGTGAAAACGAATGATTTTGGCGATCACATTCAATCCTATAAGTGCTCAGGAACTCCAGCAGATTGTGTGAAGATAGGTAAACACCAAATTCTGAAAGGTCGAAAAATTGATTTAGTCGTTTCGGGTATTAATCACGGTTCGAATGCTTCGATTGCCGTTTTATACTCAGGAACGATGTCTGCGGCCATCGAGGCGGCCATGGAAGGCATTCCGGCTATTGGATTCTCTCTTTGCGATTTTGCATCGGATGCTAATTTCTCCCACTGCCACGATTATATTATCAAAATTTGTCAACAAGTGTTAGTTCACGGTCTACCTAAAGGACTTACTTTAAACGTGAATTTCCCCGCCCATTCTTCCATGCCATTGCAAGGGGTTAAAGTGGTGAAACAGGCGAATGCGATCTTTAGAGAACGTTTTGAAGAGCGAAAGGATCCATACGGAAAGCCTTATTACTGGATGGATGGGGATTTATACAATGAAGATTTGAACAACAACACCGATCTAGATGCTCTAGCAGAAAATTATGTCAGCATTGTACCTGTAAAATATGATTTGACGGATTATGATGAGCTAAAGCAAATGCAAAGCTGGGATCTTTAATAGTGTCAATACACTTAAGGCGTCAGTAATCTGTCCATTTTTAGCCATTTCAATCGCCTCTTTTAACTGTAACCTACGTATTTTTAATTGTTCGGTTTCTTCTGGGCAGGCTTGGTGTTGGCTGAGGTTTTGGGCCAAATACATCACCGCTTTCTCATCGCTCACCGAATTAGAAAGGTACACCTCCCCTAGTTCTGTCCACTCTGCGGCGATTAGGCCTGTTTCTTCCAATAATTCGCGTTTAGCAGCGGCTAAAGTAGATTCCCCTGATTTGATGGAACAACCACCCTCCGGGACCTCCCATGAATAGGCATTCAAAGTATAGCGGTATTGACCAACCAAATACGTGAAATTCTCTGAGTCGATGGCCACAATGGAAATAGCCGTATTTTTAAAATGAACTTTCCCATAAATTCCGGGATTTCCGGCTGGATTCAAGACTTCATGGTGTTCCACTCGAATCCAAGCATTCTCGTAGGCTGTTTCTTGATTGAGTGTTTTCCAAGGATTGTTTTCCGTTTCCATCCGGTAAAAATACTATCTTTGTCTTAATGAAACAGCGGCTTGTCCTTCTTTCTTTTGTCGTTTCGGTGCTCATCATGGCAGCGAAGTTTGCGGTTTACTATGCAAGTGGTTCCACGACTTTGTTGACAGATGCCTTGGAATCGATTATTAATGTCGTAGCGGCCTGTTTTGCTTATTATTCCATCTATTTAGCTTCGTTACCTAAGGATTTAAACCATCCATATGGTCATGGAAAGATTGAATTTTTTGCCTCTGGATTAGAGGGGGTACTTATTCTTTTAGCCGCTGCCTATATTTTCCTTCACGCTTCACAGCATTTGTATGCATCACCTGAGTTGAAGAGCTTAGATGTGGGTATGGCCGTTTCTTTTGTTTCGGCTGGAATTAACGGATTAATGGGTTATTTTTTAGTCCAAAAAGGGCGTTCCTCCCACTCTCCTGCACTTATCGCAGATGGGAAACATCTACGTTTAGATGCCTATAATGGGATCTTAGTGGTAGCTGCATTAGCCCTAACTTATTATACTCACTGGTATTGGGTGGATTCAGTGGCGTCCTTTTTATTCGCTGGCTTTATGTGCTGGCAGGGTGTTCATCTGATCAGGGAATCTGTGGCAGCTTTAATGGATGAAACAAACCCTGCCTTATTTCAAAAGGTGACTGACTGGGTGGTAGCAAACAAAAAAGAGGAATGGATTGATTTACACAATTTGCGTGTACAACAATATGGCGGAGATTTGCACATCGATTGCCACTTGACTTTGCCGCGTTATTGGGATTTAAACAGAACACACGAGGAAATACACGCCTTTGAAGAAATGTTAGGTGAGTTACAAGCTACCCACGTGGAGATATTCGTCCACGCGGATCCTTGTTTAGATGAATGTTGTAATCATTGTACGATAGCTGATTGTGCGATTCGCAAGGCTGCTTTTT